>CANBZB010000016.1 GCA_947373745.1 Burkholderiales bacterium
TTTTTATATTTAATACAGATACATTCATAAGTCACTTTGTCATTTGAGCAAAACAGAGTTTATGCATGCGCTGGGGGACCCAAATACTAATTGGGTGGAGTGGGGGTACGGTGGGGTCTGGTCTTGCTAGAAATTGAAGGGGGCGCCCCAAGTCAAGCTAGTATGCGGACACTTTATGCATTGCAGTCGGCGTAATAAAAACTTGACTCAGTTTGTGGAGCTGTTAACCTAATCATGTCCAATTTCTGTCCAATTGAGCGTTAAGTAACAAGCCAAATTAACACTACCCACATTACTTAAGTTCTTGATTTTTCAGGCATTTCTCGATAGCAAAGCGGTTATGCACCGGATTGCAAATCCGTGTAGGTCGGTTCGACTCCGGCTCGAGCCTCCACCATTCAAAGCCACTGAATTACTTCGGTGGCTTTTTCTTTTGTGTCATCAGATAGTTCAGCACACTCGTGCACGGGTTAGGTGGTCGAACGCCCGTTTTTTGCACATTAGGCAGGGCTGTTAACCCTCAGCCAGGGCTGTACCCATCCACCAATATCAAATTCCCCGTCGAATTATTCTTCCGATGGTGAATGATGGCTTGATACGCTTCGCTGTTGTACCAAGCTTCAGCCTGTGCGCGACTTGGGAATTCAAGCACCACATTGCGACCCCCAAGGCTTTCGCCTTCAATTTGCGTTGTGGCCCCACCACGGACTAAATAGCATCCGCCAAAGTCAGCGATAGTTTGTGGGACATGCTTTTGATATTGGGCATAACCCTCTGGGTTCGTGACTGTGATGTTTCCCACTAAGTAAGCTTTTGTCATGGTGTCTCCTAATATTGCGTTTTATTAAAACTTCTTGATTAACTCATTGATGCGACAAGTTCCTGCACCTTTGGTCTTACCACCCGTCAGGTTCTTTCGGATGAAGTTCTGAACGCCCGCAGGTTCATAAGTGAATCCAGCATTGACGGTGTTTAGCGCAAAAGCAAGTCCGTCATATGAAAACGTAATGAACATGGACTTCTCGTTTGCCATTACTACATCACCCCCGACCACAAAGCGCTGTAAATCACCAATTTCATTTCTTTCAGCATCCACTTCCATAGACCATCCATCTGCCTCGCATGTCAGGTGGGTCTTCTTAGCTTTGGATTGAGCCGATACAGGGGCAGGGGCAGGCTTAGAGGCAACTGGAATATCTCCCAGGGCGACCATATTGGCGGAGTCAAATAGTTTTGAGGTAGAGCCATCCAGCCAAGTGACCTTAATCTTGTCGCCTTCTGCAACCCAGCATCCCATCACGTGTTTGCCACCAGTAATGAGCGTGGCGTTTCCTGAAGCCGGATCGCACGGTTTATCTATGGTTGTGAGTAGCTCACCACCACCATCAGACTTATATACCCCCGCTGCGATCTTCTCTGCCTGCGCCGAGCAACCCAACAGCACCATGCTTAGGATGATTGACTTATTAAATTTCATATGGACTCCATTTGAATATTGTTGAATTTACCGCTTGAAGTAAAAGTCACCTAAAACTTGGTCATAAATTGCCGGAACTTGTTCATGACCTACTGATTTAGCTAACTCTGCCACTTGGTTGCGAACATTCTTGACAACACGGTCTACGCTTTGATTTGGTTTTTGCATCTCTTGAACAAAAACACGCGTAAAAAGACCGTTTTTACTTTTATCTGAAGGACTTAATTTATCCAATGCCTGCTGGCCTGTTCCAGCAGAGAAGATCACCATCTGACCCGTAGCGGCAGTCGTTGGGGCAAGGCCTCTTCCTCCTATAGCTCTGCCAGAGGTCTTGAATGGGTTGTCTCTACACGCATCAATCATTGCCAGAGTGAACTTTGCCTTCTTCTCCGACATATCGTCCAACACTCTTTGTAGTTGAATAGCTTCATCTCTGACCTGCCCCTCGTTGTCTCCAACAATATCCGTAGGGAGTAAGTAGTTTGTTGCACCTAATTGAACACCATGTCCAGCGAAAAAGAACATGACTTCATCTCCGCCTTGCACCGAATTAGCAAAATTTCTAATCGCTGCTTTCATCTCTTTTTCGTTTAGGTCAAGTTTTAAAGTTACCTGATATCCGACCGCTGTGAGATTTGAAGCGATTATCTTTGCATCTTCTCGCGCGTTTTCAAGTTTTCTAACCGTTTTATATGTGTCATTGCCAATAACAAGCGCTCTCCTGTTAGCCATAGTTGTCATAGGATTTGATACGCTGCTTTTGGTTTGAGCGGAATTTGACGTTGGACTCAAATTTCCCGAGCCATACTCAACCGGTTGAATTTCCTTCGTTTGGGCCACTTGAGACTTTAATTTTTCGAGCTCTTCACTTTGCTTCTTGACTTCTAGCTTAGTTGAAGCCAGCAGCTCATCGGCCTCAACTTTCCCAATAAGGGGTTTTAAATCTGGTGATTCCAGTTGATTTTTTGCAAATTCATTACCAGTCTTAGCGCTCTTCCTTAGCCAAATAACAGCTTGCTCTAGGTCTTTAGAAACTCCGTTACCAAGCTTGTATTGAATGCCTAAATTAGCTTGCGCTTGAGGGTTACCTTTGTTTGCTGCTTGAAGATTAAATTTATAGGCCTCTTCTAAATTCTTGGACACACCAAAGCCGTTCATATACATGTACCCTAATTGCGCAGCTGCAAATGGATTTCCATCATTATCAAGCGCAATCTTGAACCACTTCAACGCTTCAAAGTAATCTTTAGTTACTCCATCACCTCGAAGAAAAAGGCTACCAACTCCAGCTTGGCCACCACTAAATCCCTGCTCAGCAGCTAGCTTGTACCACTTGAGAGCTTCTAAGGGATCTTTGGCTACGCTGCCAGTACCAGAGACATACCTATCTCCTAGAAATGCTTGCGCCGAAGGCTCATTTAAAGCTGCAGCCTCTCTTGCATACTTCATTCCTTCAGTTTCATTTTTAGCAAATCCAACTAGTCCAAAAAAGTAATTCCTAGCCAAAACTGATTTGGCTAACGCATACCCCATGTCAGCGGCCTGCTTGGTTAATCTAAATTTTTCGCTTAGATCCCTCTCTGTAAACGCAAGTACATAAATACCTTCCGGGTTATTGTTTGCCGCGGCTTTCTTCGCCCAATCCACTGCAGCATTTAAATCTCTAGAAATACCCCACCCATTAGCGTAAAGACGGGCAATCAAGCCTTGCGCTTTAGGATTTCCATTTTCTGCAGAGGGAAGTAGCAACTTAAATGCTTCTTCGTATTTCTTGTCATTGAACTTCTTGATACCCTCTTCAACTTCTAAATTGACTAGCCCTCTACCACTTGCCCCTGCTATAGATGAAGCTGGTTTAGCGTTGCTTAGATTATTTTTTGCATCAAGCGCAGTTGTAGCTGGATTTGGTGTTTCTGATGGACCCAAGCCATCCTGTTTGACATTAAGAGTCAATGTGCCTTGACTATTACAAGCGTTAATTGCTTGTGTTAGTTGCTTTCCTTGTAGTAATTGGCCCACGTTACCGAATATTTGTTTTACTGCACCATCAACTGAAGCGACAGGTTTTCCATCAAGAGAACTCTCGCCAGTCCAATTAATGCTCATCAGGCCTTCGCTTCTGGGTGTGAATTCAGTTTTTACAGTGAAATCCGGATTGTTAGAAATGAAATATTTTTTAATCCCATCCGGAAAAGTTATTAGTACAGAGCAAGAGCTGTCATTAAAGCCGGCAGGTTTAGCTGAAACTTCAATTTTTTGCGGTCTATTAACAAAGCCCACCACCACTTGGCTAAGAGCAGAGCTTACAAAAAACCCGCAGCACAAACCAAAAATTTTTGCGTGTGTGACAGCATACTTATTCATACATTTACCTAAACATAAGAACCGACAGTTAGAAACAATGAAATCGAACGCCCACTAAGCATAAAAGAATAACTTGGGACAGAAGAAGCTTTTCATATCTTCAAATAGTAATCAAAAAAAGAAGCGACTTCCGGCTTTTTTGTTCAAGGCTGAGCAAAAATGTTGAATAACGCACAAGATTCATTGATTGAGGTAATCAAAAGAAATTTAATTTACTCAGGCCTAGGTATTAACTTGTAAGAGATCAACTCGCCTTTGGTATTGACTTTAGCAAGAACCATATCGCCGGAAGCTATGTTCTCACCCATGAATTCCAAAATATTGACGTGGTGCGTCACCATGACTAGGGCTTTATCGCCTTTAGATTTAAGCTTGCTTGCAATAAACCGCTGAAGTTTCAAATTACTTTCTTTGGCCTTAGTCATGTCATCAAAAAATGAAGCTAAGGCAGATTCCACTTTGTATTCGCCAAAATTAAGCAATGCCGCAGTATCTTTGCACCTACACCATATGCTGGAGTGCACTTCGGCATTTTTGATACCTTGTTTTTTGAGCCACTCGCCTATAAAAGTAGCTTGGGCTCTTCCCTCAGAGTTAAGGTTTCTTTGGGTTTTGCAGTCATCCAGTGTGTAGTTAGCGGGATCACCAACACCGGGTGCCAAGGTGTGACGCATCAACAATACGTAATCTGATGATTGAAGCTTGTGCGATAAATCACTGGCTTGCGCCAACAAGCCGCACAACATGAGAATGGCTGAGAGGATGAATTTCATATACAACATATTCTCCTTCCTTTTAATTTAAGCATTCATCTGGCTTGTATTTGGATATGGAGATCATTCAGGGAATCAATAAGATGGAAGTAACATTCAGGGGCTAATTCATCAGGAGACAAATAATGTTCAGTCACGTTATGGTCGGTGCCAACGACCTAGAAGCATCTAGAAAATTTTATGACGCCGTTCTCGGCACTTTAGGTATTGCACCTGGCGTTATCAATAACGGCATGCGTTATTTCTACCGCAGTCCCAAGGGGTCTTTCTCCATCACCAAACCCATCGACGGACAACCCGCAACCCATGCCAATGGCGGAACGATTGGGTTTCTTGCGGAAACACAAGAACAAGTACTTGCATTTCACGCGGCAGGCATTGCCAATGGTGGAACTACTTGCGAAGACCCTCCCGGTCCCAGAGAAGGCCCATTTGGTTCTTTAAACCTTGCCTATCTTCGCGATCCAGCTGGCAACAAGATTTGTGCATTGCACAGACCTCCTAAGCCAGCTAATTAAGAGTTCTCAGTTATGCGCGCTTAACAGCGCGTGTTTAAGCCATTAGCAGTTGGATGACGGCCCATAAGCTGCCTGCCCACATTCCTGCGATCGCTAACAAAGAAATGCCGAATCCAGGCCCGCGCTTGGCGGGGTCTTGTTGGTAGGCCAAGGCATACCAAACACGTCCAGCCACCCAGATAGCACCTGAAACGCCAGCCCCAAGATCACCGATCAATCCTGCATACATCCACATTGATGGAAGCAGCAGCATGGCGCTTTCTATTGTGTTCATCTGAACGCGATATGCGCGGTCAAACATCTCATGACCTGAGGTCGCTGGGGCTTTGACGTCATATTTGGCGCGTGCTTTACCAACGCGGATGGCCGTCCAAAACATGAGGGCAACAGCAAGAAGGGTGGCTAGGGAGGTGAGGGGGAGTGTTGTCATAAATAGTGAGATGGGTGGAGCTTGACTATGCGTACGCTTTTGCGTACTATACAGCAACGGAGAAAAACCATGACAACATTAACCGCTAGCGAGGCGCGCGCAAGTTTTTATCGATTGATTGATCAGACTGCAGAATCACACAAGCCTGTAGTCATCTCCGGTAAACGCGCCAATGCCGTTTTAATTTCAGAGGAAGATTGGAGTTCCATTCAAGAAACTCTCTATCTTCTAGCTATTCCGAATATGCGCGAATCCATCAAAGAGGCTATGGCCGAGCCGCTTTCAAAAAGTAAAAAGGCTTTGAAGTGGTAACTTGGAATTTGGTTTACTCCAAATATGCCTTAAAAGATGCAAAAAAACTTGCTGCAGCAGGGCTAAAAGAAAAAGCACAAGCGTTGCTGGACATTCTAGAAGCAGACCCGCTACAAAATCCGCCGCCATATGAAAAACTGGTGGGTGATTTAAAAGGGGCTTACTCACGTAGGATCAATATACAGCATCGTTTGATTTATGAAATCTTTCGGAAAGAAAAGACGGTTCGTGTTTTAAGAATGTGGACCCATTATGAATAATCTGGATTGCGACTTATGCCTATGAAGCACTTGCTTTTCTGCTTGCTCAATATCTTGGTTATGGTCTGTAGTGCCACAGAACACCATCCCAAGGACGTCAGCGTGGATGTCCGTAAAGCCGGCGATGCGTTTGAAGTGCGGGTCTCTTACTGGGTTCCTATGAATCTGTGCAACGCCTTTGCGTTCATCACTGATTATGAAGACGCCAAAAATATCAAAGGCATTGTGGAATCCAAAATCATTTCAAGAACGGAAAACAAGGTCGTCGTCGAACGTAAAGCTAAAGAGATAGTGCTTTTATTTCCGCTAGAGATCAATACAACGCTTGAATACACCGAGTTGCCATCTCGGGGCTTGAATTTTGAGCAGATACAAGGCGACAACAAAACTTACAAAGGGACATGGCGTCTCGAGTCTGAGGCCAACGCCACCAAGTTTGTCTATCAAAGCTTGATAGAACTTAATTCGATGGTTCCGAAAAACGTTTTGGAATACTTTATGAAAAACAGCATCAAAAAGCGCTTTGAAGCGGTAGCCGCAAGAGCAGTTCTTAAATCGCACACACCAAGCCCTAAATGTCATTAGCCCTAGGAGGCGTCTGACATGATCAAGCGCTGCTTAATCGGACGCGGGTATAAAGTTTTAGATTAATTTCTGAGTTTCTGCAGGATCGATCCCATCCCACAGTTGTAATAGTTCGTGCAGGTTTGTCACTTGCATTTTTTCCAAGATATGTGCACGATGTTTTTTTACGGTGTCTGAAAAGATGCCTAGTTTTACACCTATCTCTTTATTACCTAAGCCTTTATATATCAGCAGGAAAATTTCATTTTCTCGTGGACTCAACTCTGCTTGTAAAGATTGCAGTTTAGATTTTCGTTCTTGAATATGTATATGTTGAACGTCTAAAGCAAGCCCGCGATCTATTGCGGCAATCAAGTGTTCGCTTTGAAATGGCTTCCATAAAAACTCAATGGCACCACTTTTCATCGCATCAATAATTTCTTGGTGATGGCTTTCTCCGCTTATGAAAATAGTAGGTATAACAATATGTCGCAGCTTCAATTGATGTTGTAAGTCGAGTCCGCTTAAGTCGGGCATTCGCATATCAACTACCAATACGCAGGGATGTGACAGTTTTTCGAGTCCATCTATAAAAGCCTGCGCACCATCAAAGTCGTTTACGTTGTAGCCCTTCTGGACTAACAAGTCTTTGAGATGAAAGCGGACTTCAGAGTTGTCATCTACTAAATAAACGTGTTCTTGAAACATAAGTATTAGGCGCATTAAAGCGCAAAGCCATCGGCGAGGGTTTTTACTTAAAGAATAGATTTATCAATTCCCCAATTGGGGATTGGTTAAAAAGAGGAAAACAAATCCAATCTATGAACAAATTGTAATAAGTGCTCAATGCTTGGGTACGTAACGAATGAAGCGAATTTATATGCTTTCACCTGATACCCAAATCCAAAAAGGATTCAACAAGGAACAGTTCGAAGAACTGTGTGCTTGGATTGACGAACATATTCAAGAGCAGATCGGGTGGTCTGAGTTAATGCATGAGTCTGGGTTTGATCATCTATCTATTCAATCGTCATTTGCAAAATATAAAGCCACTACGCCGATGACTTGGATTAGGAAGCGTAGAGAAGACTTCAAGTCTGTTCGCAATCAAAGTGGACCTACTGTTAAGTTTCACTCTCTTTTAGCGAAATAAAACTGGAACTGAGGCCGTGACTAAACAAGTCTGGTTGCCAGCGGATGGAGCGTTGCTTAAAAAGCTGCGGGAGGAAGCCCGAGTCGAAATAACGGCGCTAGCCAGAATGCATTCTTTATCTACCGCACAAATTAAACAATTAGAAGACGGTGGAGACATCAGCTTCTACACCCCGGCAATAAAACTGGCAACAGGGCGTAAGCTGCTCATGCATTTTGGAGCAGATATTGTTCCACTAGAGCAAACGCAAGCGTTCGATCAAAACCAAGCTTTAGAAAGTGACGTGGCTTTGGACATTCCAAGTCAAAAACCACATAGCCATACAACAACATCTTTCGATTTAGTGAAAACCAAGAGGAACCTACGTTTCCTACTTTCTGGCGTAGCCGTGGTTTGTTTTGGCTTTGTATTTTCAAATCTTTACCTATCTATAGTAAAAACAGAACCAAAGCCTGAAGATCCTAGTGTGCAAACAACCCTAACCTCAGCAAGCGTGACGGCCGCTTCTGAGACCAAGTCTATGGAAGCTAAAGATGCAGTAATCACAGAGACTTCAGCAAATACAGGCAATGCATCTCCAGTCGACTGCAAATGGACGGATGCATCCATATCTATTGCCGTATACCAACCATCGAAATCAGGTGACTATGTACACGCTGTAGCAAACTCGGACGGCGTAATTTGTGTAAAAGACTCTTCAGGCAAGTTACAAATTATGCACTTCAAAAATGCGCAATCCCAAACTGTAAGAGGTCGTCCTCCCTTTGAGATATTTAGTCATAACTTGCAACAGTTCAAACTTTTTTACCAAGGTAATCTTCTAAAACTACCAAGCAACGATATTAAAAACATCACACTGAAAGAACACCAATATGAATGAAGATAAAGCTGGCTTGGAAGGTTTGAATCTCAGCAATAGCATCACCATCGGCCAGGGCGTAACGTTTGTGGGATCGATATCCGCTCGAGGCAAGGCATTTATCAACGGAAAAGTCACAGGCGAAGTATCTGTAGACGATCTTCAGGTAGGTCAATACGGTGTTATCAAAGGAAAAATCAAATCTCGCGAAATGGATATCCATGGTGAAATTCACGACGACGTGTCATGCGCAGAGCATGTTCTAGTGCATTCGACAGGGTTGATCAATGGCAAATTGATCTATGGAGAATTGGAAATCCAAAAGGGTGGTCGTGTGACCGGCTCTATGGACCAAAGCAATAAACCCTTCAGCGCAAGATAAATCTGCTGCTAAAAAAGTACTTGGCACTGCATAAAGCATCTAAGACGATTTGAGCTAAAGAAACGCCTTTTCCGGCCGATTTATTAGATACTAGGGAAAGGGTGCTTGTATGCGTATTGGTGCTGTCAGCATGAATAGCTCTGTCAACAGGGCGCAAAGTGCCATTAAGAAAATATCGGCTATCTCTAAGCCGCGCACATTTGCTGTGGAAGAAGTCTCAGACAACTTGGCAAATGCTGGACAAGTCGAACCTGATAGCTATAGCAGTAACGCATCCAAGACCCGTTTGGACACCCTAGGTAGCGAAGTCGACGTTTGGGTATAGCGCTCGTCTAGTAAATCTAAGCTTGCGGAATGTGGACGCTAACCAAGGCTCCGCCACCATCTTCGGTAGATCGATTGCGTGCATGCATATGACCTTCCCATAGCCGCAAAATTAAATTAGCAAAAGACAGCCCTACGCCCAAGCCCGTGAGTTTGGTGGTGATAAAGGGATCGGTGATAGTTTTCAATATGTCGTCTGTAAACCCGCTGGCGTTATCCTCGACTATCAAATGCCATGTGGGCTTTACGCCCTCTTGAATCAAAGCACTTTTCACTTGTATGAACTTTTCTGTAAGAGGGCGTTCAATGGATTTAAATGCTTCCATGGAATTCGCAACCAAATTCATCACGATCCTCTCTAGCAAAACCTTGTTAGCCTTTATGTAAATCTCTTCGGTAGATTTACTAAAAGTCAATTCAATGCCATTTCTTTTACATTCGGCTTGCATGATGGGCATCAATGGCCCAAGTACTTTTGATATTTCGAGTATTTCTAAATCAGTCTTTTGCGTTTGTATCAAGCTTCGCAAAGAATGAAGCGTAGCGCCCATTTTTTGAGTCAGTTGTTTGGCGTTGTCTGTTTGTCTGGCGGTTTCTTTCCAGTTTCCTTGCTGAATATTTAATTCGAGCCCTTCTAAGCATAAGGACAGTGATTGAATAGGTTGACTCAACTCGTGGATGATGGCCGTATTAAAAACGGCAAGGCTGCTGGCCGCAGAAAATTTAGACACTAGCAACAACATTTGATCACGCTGCTTGATTAAGTCTTGCAATTCTTCAGAGTACTCTTTGAAAGCCACGCTACTTAATTCTTGTTCTTTGGCCTTTTCAGTTTCTTTGTTTTTAGCGGCTTCGACCTTTTCTAAAACAAAGCCCCAGTAGCCAAAATTCACCAATATGCTCGCGATCAAAATGCTAATGAAAAAGAAATTAGAGGTTGCTGAGAAGTCAAGCAAGTCAATAAACGTATTTTGAAATAAACCACTTGCACCGCGGACCAGGTTGGTTGATATGGCTAGTGCAAAAGAAAAAATCAAAATCAGACAGCTACGGCTTTTATAGACTTCTTTTACTTTCAACAATAAAAATATAATTTTTATTTGCAACACCACCATGGTTATTCCCATGAATACGATGCCCCAAGAACTCCGATAACCCGCATGAATCAAAAGCAGATAAAAACAGAACCAAATGACTGTAGATATAGAAATCCATTCCCATTGGGTTCGTGTGTCTGAAATTTCCTGCCGTATGGACTCAATCATGAAGATCATCATCAAGACTGATCCAGTGTTGCCAACCCCAAATGCAAGCCACTCTGGAAGAATAAATTGAAAAACAAACAATGCAACGTTGATGACGTAAAACACCAATCCTAAAAACCACAAATTAGCTTTTTTGTCACGTCCGCTGCCTAACGTTATCCATGCAAGAAGTGGAACTATCGCAATAATGGTCAGTCCAACCAATAAAACCAGTGCAACTGCTGGATGATTCGTATTCAACATGATTCGATGATAGTTCTTGCTCTCACTCTGATATATATAAAACCCATCTATGCGGGTTTAACCTAGGCAAGCAGTTTTTGCTTTTTGGGTGACAACCTAAAATCTTTTTGAATTCTTCAAAGGACGGTTGGATGACATCTGCTGCGCCAATGCGCGTTCTATTACTAGGCGCTTCTGGCACTATCGGTAAAGCGACTGCGCACGCATTAATAGGGCGTGGGTATCAAGTGGTCTGCCTCATCCGACCGCAAAAAGAAACCCAACTTGAAAATGTTGAGCCCTCATCACAAAAGTACTTAGAGGGCGCAGAAATACGATGGTGTGATGCCAGCGACCCCTTGCAGTTGCGCAGTGATGGTTTTGCCAACGACCGTTTCGATGCAGTCGTTTCCTGTATGGCATCCCGCACGGGAACACCAAAGGATGCGTGGTTGGTCGACTATCAAGCCAACCTACATGCTTTGCAAATAGCCAAAGACACCGACGTGCAACATTTCGTCATGCTCTCAGCCATCTGTGTGCAAAAGCCGTTGCTGGCATTCCAGCATGCCAAGCTTGCTTTTGAAAATGCATTAATAAATTCGGGGCTCACATACTCCATCGTGCGCCCCACTGCGTTCTTTAAATCACTGTCTGGTCAATTGAAAAGAGTGAAGTTGGGTAAGCCATTCTTGATTTTTGGGGATGGCAAGCAAACCGCTTGTAAACCTATCAGCGATGACGATTTAGGTGATTACATCGCTGGCTGTTTAGAGAGTTCAAACCGACATAACCGCATATTGCCGATTGGCGGACCGGGACCCGCCATAACGCCTCTTGAGCAAGGTGCGTATTTATTTAAATTGCTTGGCAAGACACCTCGTTTTAAAAGCGTGCCCTTGGGGCTATTAGGTGGCATTGCAAGCGTATTAGGTTTCCTTGGAAAAGTAATTCCTGCCTTAGCGGACAAAGCAGAACTGGCCAAAATCGGCCGCTACTACGCCAGCGAATCGATGTTGGTCTGGGACGCCAATGCACAACGCTATGACGCGGATTTAACGCCATCGCACGGAACACAAACACTGTTCGATGCGTATGACGAATGGATCAAAGGCGAGGCAATCCCAGAGCGTGGCGACCACGCAGTGTTTTAACTTTTAACACCGACTATTTAACGACGCACTCTTTGCGCACGCGAGTGGCTATGCACCGCTTCCACCAACACCGCAACATTCTCAGGCGGTGTGAACTGGCTAATGCCGTGGCCTAAGTTAAAAATGTGCGTGGGCCCTGTGGTGTTGGAGTCTGTATGCGGTGTTCCAAAGCTGTCTAAAACTTTGTGCGCCTCTTTTTCAATCGCTGATGGTTGGGCAAACAACACATTAGGATCTAAATTGCCTTGTAGCGCTTTGCCGGGTTTCCCGGCTGTTCCGCCAACAGCGCGTCTTGCTTTGCCAAGATTAACCGTCCAATCTAAACCTAAGACGTTGCAGTCCAGCGTGTTCATTTCTTCCAACCACAAGCCGCCACCCTTCGTAAACACAATGCTAGGAATGGTTTGCCCGTCATGGCTTCGAATCAACTGGTCTAGCACCCGCTTGGTATAGGTCAAGCTGAACTCTTGGAATGCGCCATCCGCCAGCACGCCGCCCCAGCTGTCAAACACCATCACCGCTTGCGCGCCGGCTTTGATTTGTGTGTTCAAGTAAAGCGCCACCGCATCGGCATTGATTTGCAAAATGCGGTGCATCAAGTCTGGACGGCTGTACATCAGGCTTTTGACATGGCGGTAGTCATCTGAGCCAGCACCTTCGACCATATAGCAAGCCAAGGTCCAAGGGCTACCTGAGAAACCAATCAAGGGCACACGCCCATTCAAGGCTTTGCGTATTGATGTGACTGCGTCAAACACATAGCGCAGTTTGTCCATGTCGGGCACTGCGAGTTCGGCAACGGCGGCTTCGTCACGCACGTTTTTTGCAAAGCGGGGGCCTTCACCTTGTGCAAAGCTTAAACCCAATCCCATGGCATCAGGCACGGTCAAGATGTCGCTAAACAAAATAGCAGCGTCCAGTGGATAACGATCTAACGGCTGCAGGGTGACTTCGGTGGCGTAGTCCACATTGGTGGCTAGCCCCATAAAACTGCCTGCCTTGGCGCGCGTGGCGCAGTATTCGGGCAAATAACGCCCAGCTTGTCGCATCAGCCATACAGGCGTGTGGTCAGTCGCTTGGCGAAGGCAGGCTTTTAAAAAGGTGTCGTTTTGAAGTGGAGCGTACATGCGTATTAAAAAAATTAGTGAGGAGGTGCGTTGAGCGGTGCGCTGGGTTGGGTGCTGGGCACAGCACCTTGCGCAATGAGTTTGCGGGCCACTGAGTCGCCCAATGCACTGGCGACAGAAAGCACGTGCGGGTCTTTCAAGTCGATGGACTTTTGGTCATGGGCGTGTATCAACGCAGTGCCTGATTTGAGATGGTCACCCCATGCCGCATGAATAGACAAAGTCCCTAGATGGATGGTGGCGTGTGCCGCCAAGGGCATGGAGCAACTACCACCCATCGCGCGACTCACGCCGCGCTCTGCATACACCGCGACTGCGGTGGTGATGTCGTTCAAGCTAGCCAAGGTTTGCACCAAGTCCATGCGGCTAGAACTAATCTCAATACCAATCGCACCTTGGCCAGCAGCAGGAATCATTTTGTTGAGGTCAAAGATATGACGGATGCGGTCTTTCAAACCGAGCCGCTTCAAACCCGCCGCTGCTAGAACGATGCCTGCGTATTGGCCTTCATCAAGTTTTTTCAAACGCGTATCTAAATTACCACGCAAGGGTTCTATTTTTAAATCAGGACGAAGCGCTTGTAACAAGACAGTTCTTCGCAAACTCGACGTACCCACCACAGCGCCGAGAGGCAAACTCTCCAGACTCTCGAAGTTCGGCGACACCCAAGCATCGCGTGGGTCTTCTCGCGCCATGATGCAGGCCAAATGAAAACCTTCTGGCAAATCCATAGGCACATCTTTGAGCGAATGCACCGCAATATGCGCGGAGCCGTTCGCAATCGCCACTTCTAGTTCTTTGATGAACAAACCTTTGCCACCCACTTTGCTAAGAGGCTGGTCCAAAATTTGATCACCCATGGTGGTCATGCCCATCAAAGTGACGTGATGGCCCAGATCCTCCAGAAGTTGCTTGACGTGGTTGGCTTGCCATAAGGCAAGTCGGCTTTCACGCGTGGCAATGGTTAGTTGTTGTGACATAAACAATGGTGGTTATGAAGAAGGTTGTAACTTTTTAGCCGCATCAATGGCAAAGTAAGTCAATATGCCGTCTGCTCCAGCGCGTTTGAAAGCAAGCAGGCTTTCCATCATCACTGCATCGTGGTCAAGCCAACCGTTTTGCGCGGCAGCTTTCAGCATGGCGTATTCACCAGAGACTTGGTAGGCAAATGTCGGTACTTTGAATTCGTCTTTCACACGGCGAACGACATCTAAGTAAGGCATGCCGGGTTTGACCATCACCATGTCCGCACCTTCTGCGATGTCGAGCGCAACTTCGCGCAAGGCTTCGTCGGTGTTACCGGGGTCCATTTGGTACGTTTTTTTATCGCTCTTGCCGAGGTTGGCCGCAGAGCCAACGGCATCACGGAACGGCCCGTAAAACGCGCTGGCGTATTTGGCGCTGTAAGCCATGATGCGCGTGTGGATGTGACCGTGCGCTTCAAGTGCATGGCGAATCGCACCAATGCGCCCGTCCATCATGTCGCTCGGTGCCACGATGTCAACGCCTGCGCCGGCCTGCGTGAGGGCTTGCTGGGTCAGTACCTCGACAGTGACGTCGTTGAGGATGTAGCCCTTTTCATCTAATAAACCATCTTGTCCGTGGCTGGTGTAAGGGTCGAGCGCGACGTCGGTCATGATGCCCAAATTAGGGAAGTGCTTTTTAAGCGTTGCGACCACATGGGGAACCAAGCCCTTGGGGTTGGTGGCTTCTTTGCCATCGGGTGTTTTGAGATTTGCAGAGATCACAGGAAAGAGTGCCATCACAGGAATGCCTAGTTGCACACATTCTTCGGCAACATGCAACAACAAGTCCAAGCTCACACGATCAACCCCGGGCATTGACGCCACCGACTCGCGACGTTTCTCGCCTTCGAGCACGAAGACGGGGTATATCAAGTCGTTGACGCTCAAGGCATGTTCGCGCACCAAACGGCGGGTGAAGTCATCACGGCGAAGACGGCGAGGGCGGCTGAGTGGAAATGGTGTCGTCATGGAATGTCTCTTATGTAGGTAGGTGGTTATTGACGGTACTGGCTGATCACAGCCATTCTCGTCGGACGATAAAACGTTGCATCAAATCGTGCTCTGGCGTGCCAGGTTCGGCTTGGTGTTGGTAAGACCAACTGACCAAGGGCGGCATGGACAACAAAATAGATTCTGTCCGTCCGCCTGATTGCAACCCAAAGTGCGTGCCACGGTCCCACACCAAGTTGAATTCCACATAGCGTCCGCGTCGGTAAAGCTGGTGCGCGCGTTCACGCTCGCCATAGGGGGTGTGCATGCGCCTTTCCACAATCGGTAGATAGGCTTTGAGCAAGGCATCGCCCACGCTTTGCACCATGGCAAAACTTTGTTCGCTGCCGAATTCGGAAAAATCGTCAAAGAAAATGCCGCCAATGCCGCGTTGTTCGTTGCGGTGCTTGAGGCAGAAATAGTCGTCGCACCAGGTTTTGAAGCGCGGATACAAATGCGCGCCAAATGGGGTCAAAGCGTCGCGGCAGGTTCGGTGGAAATGCACCGCGTCTTCTTCAAAACCGTAGTACGGGGTTAAGTCCATGCCACCACCAAACCAAGCCACGTTGGTGCCGTCGGCCGTTTTGGCTGACAACATCCGCACATTCATGTGGACCGTTGGCACATAAGGGTTGCGCGGATGAAACACCAACGAGACGCCCATGGCTTCAAAAGGCGCACCTGACAACTCAGGTCGGTCATGGGTGGCAGAGGGGGGCAGTTTAGGTCCCGTCACGTGCGAAAAGCCGCAGCCTGCGCGCTCAAACACTTTGCCGTTTTCCAGAATTTGGGTGATGCCATTGCCTTGTAGCGTCTCGCCCGGAGGCTTCTCCCAAGGGTCAGACAGGAAATCTCCCCCATCTAACTGCGCAATGGCAGAGGTAATTCGGCTTTGCAAGCCAACGAGATAACCCCTGACTGAAACTAAATCCATACTTCACCTGTTGTCAATTTAGGTTTACATGTGTTAATGTAGCAACAATTTAACTAATATTCCACAAAATGGCTGTTTGGGCTCTAGGGCTAAACCACAATACGGCCCCTTTAGATTTAAGGGGCAAGTTCGCATTTGCCGTCGATCAGATGGGCGGCGCCTTGGCTACGCTACGCGAAACCTTGGAAGGGCAAAACGAAGCCACCATCTTGTCTACTTGTAACCGGACCGAAATCTATTGCTCTGGTTCCGAGAGGCAGTTACCCCAAACCCTGCAGTGGTTAGCACGGCAAGGCGATGTCAGTGCCGATGCCCTGAACGGGCACCTCTACCACCTACACGACCACGACGTGACGCGGCACGCGTTTCGTGTGGCCAGTGGCTTGGATTCGATGGTCTTGGGCGAGCCACAGATCTTGGGCCAAATGAAAGACGCGGTACGCGTCGCTTCAAGCGCAGGTGCACTTGGCACCACCCTCAACCAACTGTTCCAGCGCTCTTTTTCTGTGGCCAAAGAGGTGCGCTCCACCACTGAAATCGGCGCCCATTCCATCAGCATGGCGGCGGCGGCTGTCCGACTAGCTGGCCAGCTGTTTGAGGACCTCAGCAAAACAAACGTGCTGTTTGTCGGTGCCGGCGAAATGATTGAGCTGTGCGTGCAGCATTTCGGTGCCAAAAAGCCGCACAGTATGACGATTGCCAATCGAACCCTGGAGCGGGGCGACAGATTGGCCCAAGAAATGGGTGCATCGGTCATGCAGTTGTCCCAGTTGCCAGAGCGCTTACATGAGTTTGATATTGTGGTCAGTTGCACCGCCAGCACCCTGCCTTTGATCGGCCTGGGAGCTGTGGAGCGTGCCATCAAGCGCAGAAAAAAGAAGCCTATCTTTATGTTGGATTTGGCGGTCCCGCGCGATATCGAGCCAGAGGTGAAGTCTCTGAGCGATGTCTACCTCTACAACGTCGACGACCTGTCTAGCGTGGTGCAAGTTGGCCAAGCGAGCCGACAAGCCGCCGTCGGACATGCCGAAACCATCATCGAAAAAGGTGTGCAAAACTTCCACCGTTGGATGGACCAGCGCACTAGCGTGCCCCTGATTCAGCAGCTCCACACCACAGCCGATGGTTGGCGCGAAGCAGAGCTTGTGAAAGCCAGAAAAATGCTGGCCAAAGGTGACAACTTAGACGAAGTGCTAGAGACGCTGTCGCGTAGCCTAGTCAAGAAAATGATGCACGGCACCATGGCAGAGTTGCACGCGGCCCAAGGCCATGAAATTGAAGGCGTTCACGCTACGGTAGAAAAACTATTTCTACGCAATAGACATTAATCGTTGGGTTGCAAGGACAAGGCAAGAGACACTGCGTCTTTTGCGTTAGTGCAAATGCCGCCAGCACCAAAGTCTTCGGCCTTCATATCGCGAATCGTAAAAATAGGCCCACCCAATAAAACCGCGACCCGTGGGTTGCGAGAGAAACGTTTGATTTTGGCTACCAACATCGCTAAGTCGGTGAGTTGCTGCTCAATACTGACAGACAAGCCCACCGTGTCGAACCATTCATTGCTGACTGCCTGAACCAGCTCATTGGCGGAAGGAGAAATCTCCACCACCACCTGCCAGCCTTCTTTGCGGAAAAACTCAGCCACGATAGTTGGGCCGAGTATGTGCTCTGAGCCAGGGGCGGATGCAATCATCGCGCGTTTAACGTCGCCCTTAATCAAGGGCCCATCTTGGTAGGCAAAACCAATTTCATGGGCAATCGCATGTAAACGTACCAAGCCGTGTGTGACTTGTGAGAAGTCCATGCGGTCCGTTTCCCATTGGGTGCCTAAGTATCTGGCTGCAGGAGTAATGAGCTCTAAAAAGATATGTTCGGTATTCAAACCCTCGGCCAGCATGCGGTTCACGAAAGCTTGCGCAACATCAGGGTCTTGGGAAATGCAGAGGTCAACAAAGGTTTCGATCTCAATTTGACTTGGCATCAAGCGTGAAGGGGGAACCAAGCTCAGATGCGAGGTGTCTACCCGTTCCGCTTTCAAAAGGCGGGGAATGATCTCCGACTCGATGATGGACAAGATGGAGGATTGGCACTCCGCTGGGTTACCTCTGTACGTCTTAGAAAACTCGTCGTTGGATGCCGAAGAATTTTTGGAAAACATGGACATCGCCATCCATGTAATTTTGGCGATGGGGTTCAGCCTATTGAGCTTTTGCAAAACAGCAACTGGGTTCATGAGAAGGTGCTCTGTAGACCTGATAGTGGCGAGATAGCCAATACAGCCCCAATTTATCCCCGGGTTAGTGAATAAGCAAGCAAGAAGGTGTCTAAAACGGGAATACCCTAGGCAAATAAGCGCTTAAGTTAGTCTTTGAAGACCCTTTGGTGGATTCTGTGGATCGCCCACCACACCAACAGGACCACAAATGGCAAGCTAATGGCTGAGGCGATATCTGGAGATCTAATCCAGCCGAGCGTCTCCCCAGCCTTGGTCAAATGCTCGATCAGACCCATGATGTAGTAGGTGATAGCCGCCACCGACAAGCCCTCGACCGTCGCCTGCAGCTGTAACTGCAGGCCTTGGCGTTTGTTCATGGTGCTTAAAAACTGCTGGCTGTTTTGCTGCTGCTCAAAAGTCACCCGTGTGCGTAACAAGTTGCTCATACGCGAAACACGTTCTGAAAGTGCGGTTTGTCTGCGCGAGGCCCATTCGCAGGTGCTGCGAGCTGGGGTGAGACGCCTGTCCATGAAGTCGGCGATGCTTTGTAAACCTTGGATGCGGTTCTCAGAGATATCGGCAATACGCCTGTCTACCAATTCAAAGTAAGCCTTGCTGGCAGAAAACCGCGAATGCGTTGAGGCATATTGCCCTTCCACTACCCCAGCGAGTCGGGTGAGTCGGTCCAGCAAGGACGCTTCGTCTTGCGCAGAGGCGGTTTGAATAGCGTGCGCCAACTCAGCCAATTCTTTTTCGGCGTCTAACAAGACCGAGCCGGCTGATCGCGCAGCAGGTAAACCCAATAGCGCGGCCATCCGGTAGGTTTCAATTTCCAGCAGTTGTTGCACCAAACGACCTTGCCGACGGGCGGTGATCGAGCCTGCCAACAACAGCATGCGTGAAAAACCATCCGAATGGATTTGAAAGTCGGTGTAGACCTCGCCATGTCCGTCAGCCAAAGTCGACGCCACCAAAGAGTCTTCATGCAGCACCTCGGCGACTATGTTGTCGTGGGCAAAGCCCCTGGCGGGAAGCAACCAAAGATGAATCTTGGAGAGCGACTCGCCTGGTAATTTGTCAAGCCACTCTTGCGGAACGGCCTCTATCGCAGTCTGCGGACGGGCATTGGCCTCGAGCATTTTTTCGTTGCAGGACCGCATGAAAGTCCAGCTGGCGAATTCGGTGTGGAGCTCCCAGCGCAGGCGAAACAACCCCATATCCACGCTCATATGGTTGGTCTCGTCGTCCGGCATCGGTAACTGGTGGCTAGCTAGGAGCTTTTGCAGATGCGCCCGACTCGCTTGCTTGCTGGTATCACCGTAGAGCTGAACCAGGTGGGAAATCGCCATGGGCCCCACCACGGGCTCAGGAGGGCGCGCATGCACCTCGTTGTGCAAGATGTGCCGTAGCGCGTGGTCTTTCATGGCATTCCTTTGGTCGGTCTGGAGCTCACATTATGAATAGGGGCGTTTTTTTCAGAAAGAAGGGTAGACGTCCTTGACAACCCTACAATCCGTGTGTTAACTTGCATTGACAATTAGAAGTGTAAATTCAGATTAACATTTTTAGCGCAAGTTTTTAAAGAATTTGTGCCCATGGGGGGCACAAATACCTCGTGCGGTTTGAGCACGTTTTGGAGTACTACAAGGAGTAATTCCATGTCTGACCACCAGAAAGTCTGGCCTACAGGTTTAACTGAGGCCGAATCGGAGGAAGTGCATAGACAGCTAATTCAGGGAACGCAAATCTTCGGCATGATTGCCGCGCTTGCCCACCTGTTGGCCTATATCTATTCCCCCTGGCTGAAGTAACGAAGGAGTAAATCATGATTTACGGAAAAATGTGGTGTGTTGTCAAACCTTCGGTTGGCATACCTTTGTTCTTATCAGCTGTGGCAATTGGATCGTTCAGTGTCCACCTCGCGATCGTGTCTAACACGACGTGGGTCAAGGGCTTCTTGAACGGAAAAGCGCCTGCTGCGGTAACAGCACCGGCGGAAGCGCCGTCGGGGAAAAAGTAATTTTTCCCTTCGCAGGCTAGGTGAGTGATCGCCTAGCCTGCATTTGTTTGTATGACAACCAAATACCAAAAACTCGTACGTGGATGGGGCGAATTAGCGCCTAAGTTTTTGCCGTTTGCAGATGCGGCTTCTGAAGATTTACCGCTGTCTCGATTGCTGCGCTTGTCATTGTTTCAAGTCAGTGTCGGTATGGCTTTGGTTTTGCTGGTGGGCACACTCAATCGCGTAATGATTGTGGAGCTGCATGTACCGGCCTCTATTGTTTCCATCATGGTGGCGATCCCTTTGCTTTTCGCGCCGTTTCGCGCCTTGATCGGTTTTCGCTCGGACAACCACCGCTCTGAATTAGGTTGGCGCCGTGTGCCCTACATGTGGATGGCGTCCATGGTGCAGTTTGGTGGCTTGGCCATCATGCCTTTTGCGCTTTTGGTTTTGGCTGGAGCAGGGCAGTCGGCTTCTGCACCCGCATGGGTGGGCTTAGTTGCTGCTGCGATTGCTTTTTTATTGGTGGGCGCCGGCCTGCACACCACACAAACCGTGGGCCTAGCCTTGGCGAATGATTTGGCAGCAGAAGAATCCCGACCCAAAGTGGTGGGATTGATGTATGTGATGTTGCTAGTCGGCATGATCGGTAGCGCCTTAGCTTTTGGTAATGCTCTATCGGAGTTCTCACCCGGCGCATTGATCCAAGTGATTCAAGCCAGCGCGGTGATTACTTTGGTGTTGAACGTGATTGCGCTTTGGAAGCAAGAGCCGCGAAGCCGTTTGCGCCGTGGCAAACCTGCGGTAGAACCCTCTTTCACGGAGGCTTGGCGTACCTTGACGCAAGACCCGCGTGCCATGCGCACACTAGTGGCTATTGGCCTAGGGACCTTCGCCTTCAGCATGGAAGATATTTTGTTAGAGCCCTATGGCGGTGAAATTTTGCATATGAGCGTGAGCGCCACCACCCTGCTGACGGCGACCCTGTCCTTGGGTGGATTGCTAGGCTTTGCTTGGGCCTCTAAGGTGTTGAGCCAAGGCGCAGACCCTTACCGGATGTCTAGATCAGGCGTGTTGATCGGCGTGCCGGCATTTCTGGCAGTGATTGCCTCAGGATATTTGGACACCGAGTGGATGTTCTCCTTGGGTGTTTTTGGGATTGGCTTGGGTGGTGGTTTGTTTAGCCACGGCACTTTGACGTCCTGCATGAACCTTGCGCCTAAAGACCAAAGTGGTTTGGCGCTAGGTGCTTGGGGTGCGGTGCAGGCAACTGCTGGGGGACTTGCCATGGCATTGGGTGGCATTGCCCGTGATGTGTTGGATATGCTCATGGGCACTGGGGTTGGATACGTCAGCGTCTACGCCTTTGAAATACTCATGCTAATCTTCACAGCGTTTGTTCTCATGCCTTTGGTTCATAGAGACAAGCCCCGCTAAGTTTTAACCCCAAACCGCAACTGATTGCATTTTTCACAAGGAGATACCCATGCAAATTCACCATATTCTTTTGATCCTTTGGTTTGTCGTGGTCGGCTTTTGGCTTTTGAATTTCTTAAGGGACAAGCGCAACATCAGGCGCTAACTTCTCCCCCCCATTTATTTTTCAACTGTCATGTCCTTACGCACAGACTTCGGTCTGTGCTTTTTTTTGCCCCTTGTAAAACACTGTTGACAAATCCAAATGTCTTGATATATTTACATTAGGTAGTGTCAACTTGTATTGACGTACCCAATTTACAGGGGTCGCGTATGAATCTTCACCAAATGGCTGAAAAAGCCTTGGCTCTTCACTTCGAAAAAGCCTTAGGCCCCTCCGCGCCACCGCGTTTGATCGCCGCGATGCGGCATGCCCTGTTTTCTGGCGGGGCGCGCATACGTCCCCAGCTTTGTATGGCGGTAGCCCATGCCTGTGGCATGCAGGCGCCAGAGCTGACGCAGGCAGCTGGTGTAGCCATCGAAATGATGCACTGCGCGTCTCTGGTGCATGACGATATGCCGGCCTTTGACAACGCCGATATGCGCAGAGGCCGCCCCAGCGTGCACAAAGCCTATGGCGAAGCGCTGGCTTTGCTGACGGGGGACGCATTGATCGTCATGTCTTACCAAGTGCTTCTGAACGCCGGTAAGGCGCATCCCGATCGACTTATTGCGCTGATGCAAACCTTGTCGGATGGCGTAGGTGTACCCGACGGCATCGTCGCAGGGCAAGCGTGGGAATGCGAAACCCGCGCCGACTTAGGCCAATACCAGCGCGCAAAGACGGGCGCCCTATTCGTCGCAGCCACTTGCGCGGGCGCGCAATCAGCTGGCGCAGACCCATTACCTTGGAGGGCTCTCGGCGAGTGCTTGGGAGAGGCCTACCAAGTCGCAGACGACATCCGTGACGTGGTGGGACAAGCCGAAGAATTGGGCAAACCCACCGGCCAAGACGCACAACATGGCAGACCCAGCGTAGCGCTCGAGTTGGGCCTAGGCGGCGCGATTTCGTACTTCGAAAACCTCATCGACCGCGCAGTGGAATCCGTGCCCCAAGTCGCGAGTGCAGATGCTTTACGCAAGATTGTTCGCCTCGAGTCGGAGCGTTTAGTGCCCAGCAGTATTTGCAATACCTACAAAACGTCTGCGGGTGTCTCGTCTTCATCCTTGCAGCCTTAAGCAAGCAAGGACATAGCGATGCGACACCTAGACCTTTCCCGCGCCGATTTAACCCACGCCGAGCGTCCTCATTGGCGTGATGCTTTCTCTGCGTGGTTGGACCGACTATTGACCCAACCAGGCCTCTACCGCTGGGCCTTGTCTAACCCCGTCACGCGTTGGTTCACCCAGTACAGAACCCGTCAGGTGTTTGACCTGATGGCGGGTTTCGTCCATACCCAAGTGCTGTTGGGCTGTGTGCGACTCAACATCCTTGAGCGCGTGATGGAGTCACCCAAAACATTGGCCGAGTTGTCGGCTTTGACGCATGTGCCAGCTGCGGGTTTGCAGCGCTTGATCCAGTCAGCTGTGACACTGCGCTTGTTAGAGCACCGCGGTCAATACCGCTTTGGATTGGGCCCATTGGGCGCGCCCATCGTTAGCCACCCAGGCATCCAAGCCATGATCGAGCACAACCAATTGCTCTACCAAGACATGGTCGACCCAGTGGCGATTCTGCAAGAGTCGTGGTCGGGCGAGATGAGCGAATACTGGCCGTACGCCCAAGACAACAGCCAAAACCCTACTGGCAGCCGCAGGGCTGCAGGCCAAAAAGCCGAGCCAGCAGAAAGCCACAACGCGCAAGCCTTTGCCCGTTATTCAGAGCTGATGGCCGCTTCGCAAACCTTTGTGATCGAAGAAATTCTTTCATCCTTTCCTTTTCAAGACTGCCAATTCGTGATGGATGTGGGAGGCGGGCAGGGGCGTTTCGCGAGTGAGCTAGCCAAAAGTTACCCGCATTTGCACATCACCTTGTTTGACTTGCCCGACGTATGCACAGTTAGTTCGCGCATCGTTGCGCGCAACGGCTTGTCTGAGCGCATCCAAGTCACCCCTGGTGATTTCACCCAAGACGGCTTGCCCAGCGGAGCAGACCTAGTGACCTTGGTGCGCATCGCCCATGACCACAGTGACGAGGTGGTGCTGGCGCTTTTGAAATCGATTTATGCCAGTTTGCCTGCGGGCGGCAGCCTATTGATTGCCGAACCTATGGCCAATGAGCCTGGCGAAAAGCCAGAAGGCGATGCCTATTTCCACTTTTACTTGCTTGCTATGGGTTCTGGTCGCTTGCGCACCCCCATGGAGTTGATGCAGCTCATGCACCAGGCTGGTTTCAGCCATTTGGAGCAGGTTCCGAACGCCATGCCAGTGCACGCCAAGCTGCTATTGGGTCGGAAATCTAAGTGTTTGCCCTAGTTCTCATAGAATTACTGTAAATATAGATTGACACAAATCAATGTAAGTTAAAAAATACACACATGCACGCACACGCAGTCGTTTTCAAAAATCCCCAGCAGTTAGCGCTAGAGCAATTGGCTCTGCCGACCGTGGGTGAGGAAGACATCCAAATCGCTGTGGAATACAGCGGCATCAGCACCGGTACCGAGCGTTTGCTGTGGGACGGCAGCATGCCGCCTTTCCCTGGAATGGGTTATCCGTTGGTGCCTGGCTACGAGACAGTAGGGCGTGTGACCCAAGCTGGCGCGAAGGCCAAGCTAGACGTGGGGCAAAGGGTTTTTGTGCCTGGCGCCAATTGTTTCGAGGGTGTGCGCAGTTTGTTCGGAGCTTCTGCTTCGCACTTGGTTACCAACAGTGCACGCGTCATGCCTGTCGAAGAAAGCTTGGGCTCCCAAGCTGTTTTGTTAGCACTGGCTGCCACGGCTTACCACGCAGTCTCGATGGGCGGCAAGCGCGAAAAAATCATTGCGCCCGATTTGATCATTGGCCACGGCATCATGGGGCGCTTGTTAGCCCGCATGACGGTAGCTGCTGGCGCACCAGCGCCCACCGTATGGGAAACACAAGCCGCACGTCGCACTGGCGCTGACGGCTACAGCGTGATTCATCCAGATGATGACGACCGCCGCGATTACCAGTCGATCTACGAGGTGAGTGGCGACGCCAGCATCTTGGACACATTGATCATGCGACTCAAGCCCACGGGCGAGATCGTATTGGCTGGTTTTTACAAAGAAAAACTCGCTTTCGATTACGCCCCTGCATTCATGCGCGAAGCGCAGATTCGCACGGCGGCGGAATGGAAGCGTCCCGATTTACAAGCCGTCACAGAGCTAGTCAACACAGGTCGACTCTCTCTCGATGGATTGATCACGCATCACGAAAAACCTTCGCACGCCAAGTCGGCTTACGAAGTGGCTTTTGGTGATGCTTTGTGCCTGAAGATGGTTTTGGACTGGAGTGCCCAAGCATGACGAAACAAACTGATGCAAATAGCCAACCGATTAAATTCGTTGAACTTTTACGCCAAGAGGCTTCCACGGCCATAGACCCCGTTCACACGGGAGAGCCCACCAAAGAAACGCAGATCATTGCGATCTACGGCAAAGGGGGAATTGGTAAGAGCTTCACGCTGGCCAACCTGAGCTACATGATGGCCCAGCAAGGTAAAAAGGTCTTGTTGATCGGATGCGATCCCAAGAGCGATACCACTAGTTTGTTGTTTGGTGGTAAGGCGTGCCCCACCATCATCGAAACATCTTCGCGTATGAAGTTGGCCGGTGAAGCTGTCAGCATCAGCGATGTGTGTTTCAAGCGCGATGGTGTATTTGCCATGGAACTAGGTGGCCCTGAAGTCGGTCGTGGCTGCGGTGGTCGCGGCATCATCCATGGTTTTGAAACGCTAGAAAAACTCGGCTTCCACGACTGGGGCTTTGACTATGTGTTGCTCGACTTCTTGGGCGACGTGGTGTGCGGTGGATTTGGCCTACCCATTGCCCGCGACATGTGCCAAAAAGTGATCGTGGTCGCCAGCAACGATTTGCAGTCTCTCTACGTTGCCAACAACGTCTGCTCGGCCGTCGAATATTTCCGCAAACTCGGCGGCAATGTGGGCGTAGCCGGCATGGTCATCAACAAAGACGATGGTACGGGTGAGGCCAGTGCATTTGCAGAAAAGGCTGGCATTCCAGTGCTCGCTGCCATTCCTGCCGATGAAGATATTCGCCGCAAGAGCGCGAGCTACGAAATCATTGGAATCCCTGGCACCCAGTGGGGCCCGTTGTTCGAAGACCTCGCGACCAATGTAGGTTTAGCGCCGCCCGTGCGACCCAAGCCACAAACACAAGATGAATTGCTCGGACTCTTTAGCGCTGACACCGTCGGTCGCAATGTCGTACTCGAGCCAGCTACCACCTTTGACATGATGGGCCGCCACGATTTGGTCAAGCCAAGTCTGGAAGTGGTGTACGACGAGGCCTAAACATGGCACGCACTATCCCTATCCAACCCGCAACCCCAGAAGGTCTGCAAACCACCGCGCTAGAAGGTGACGGCATGGGCTGTCACGCTGGCGGCGAAACTTTGTTGGCGGCTGCCAAGCAAGCGGGCAAGTCAGAGATCTTGCAGCAATATGCACAAGACTATCCACGCAATGCGGCGGCGGGTCCACACGACCAACCGCAAAGCATGTGTCCTGCATTTGGTTCCTTGCGCGTAGGTTTACGCATGCGCCGCACCTCGACCATTTTGTCGGGCTCTGCATGTTGCGTGTATGGATTGACCTTCACTTCGCATTTCTATGGCGCCCGCAGAACCGTGGGCTATGTGCCATT
>CANBZB010000017.1 GCA_947373745.1 Burkholderiales bacterium
TTCTACAATACTGTATATAAAAACAGTATTATCAGTTTTATGTCAATTTCATCAAATCTATTAAACCACCTTCCCCAAGTTCTTACTGTCCCGCTTTATCTAGACGTTTGCACTTGGAAAGTGCCCGCCGGCTTTCCTTCGCCCGCAGCGGATCACACCCAAGAACGGGTGGACCTCAACAAAGAACTGATCCGTAACAAAGACGCCACCTATCTTTTTCGGGTGAAGGGCGATTCCATGACGGGTACGGGCATCTATGAGGGCGATACCTTGGTGGTGGACCGTAGCGTGACGCCCAAGCACAACCACATCGTGCTCGCTTTGTTGAACAATGAATTCACTGTCAAGCGCTTGTATCGGCGTGGTGGTGTCGTCAAGTTGGTGGCAGAGAACAATATTTATCCTGTTCGGCTCATCAAGGAAGAGGATGACTTTGTAGTCTGGGGTGTCGTTACCTTCAATCTGCACAAGCTGTGTTAGCCGTATGTCTGTGCAGATTCAGCAATTGGCATTGGTCGACTGCAATAACTTTTACGTCAGCTGCGAAAGAGTTTTTCGTCCAGATTTGAAAGACGTGCCTGTCGTGGTGTTGTCGAACAACGATGGATGCGTTGTCTCGCGTTCGAACGAATCGAAAGCGCTCGGCATCAAGATGGGGCAACCATGGTTTGAATGTAAAGCGTTAGCGGAGGAACACGGCATCTTGGCTCTGAGTTCGAACTACGCGCTCTATGCCGACATGTCCAACAGGGTGATGGCGATTTTGAGCGACTTTTCACCAAGGCATGAGGTCTATTCCATCGATGAGTGCTTTGTCGACCTCACGGGCACGCCATACCTGAAAGAGACGAGTTACCAAATGCGCGAGCGTGTCATCGCGTGGACCGGTATTCCTGTTTGCGTAGGCATTGGGCCGACCAAAACCTTGGCGAAATTGGCGAACCATATTGCCAAGAAGCACCCGCGCTCCAAAGGTGTTTTCAATTACAACGATCTCACGTCTACCCAACAAGACAATTTGCTCAGCTGCATTGCGGTAGACGAGGTGTGGGGGGTAGGACGCAAACTCACGGTGCGCTTAGCAGAGCATGGCATTCACACGGTACAAGATTTACGCGTAGCGCATTTGCCCACATTGCGCGCCGCCTTTGGCGTAGTGATGGAAAAAACACAACGCGAATTGCAAGGCATTGCATGCATCGATCTAGAAGACGTGACGCCTGCTAAAAAGCAAATCATTGCGAGTCGTTCCTTTGGACAAGCCGTGCACGACGTCGACGTGTTGAAAGACGCGATGAGCACATTTGTTGCCAATGCCTGTGCCAAGCTCAGAGCGCAAGAGTCGCATGCATCGGTGATCCAAGTGTTTTTACAAACCAATCGGTTTCGCCGTGACCAAGGGCAATACATGCCTTCTTTGTCAGTGCCTCTGCCGCAACCTACGAATGACAGCTTGGTTGTTAATCGATGGGCCGACTATTTGGTGGGGCGGATGTTCAAGCCAGACTATGCCTATAAAAAAGCGGGCATTATGTTGAGCGAAATCACACCCATCACACATCTGCAAAGTGATTGGCTAGAGCCGAGCCAAGCGCCTTCTACAAACCTTATGACCGCAGTGGATGCTTTGAACAAACGTTTTGGACGCGGCTTTGTGAAAATTTCCACCCAAGGCGCTTTTAGCCAGTGGCAGATGCGGCAAGAGAGAAAGTCACCGAACTACACCACCGATTGGGCATCGCTGCCGTTGGTGGCCTAAATCACATGATGGATAAACCACCATCGACCATGAGGGATGTTCCTGTGATGAAGGACGCTTCGTCTGAGGCGAGCCAAAGAATAGGGGCTGCAATTTCTTCAGGTGAGGCCCAACGACCTAAGAGAGACGTGGTTTGTCTTTCAGTCTTGAGTTTTTCAATATCTTTGCCAGCGGCAGTGGCTTTGTTGATATGGAAGTCTGTCAAGGTGGATCCTGGGCACACAGCATTCACACGCACACCATGCGCGGCTTCTTCAAATGCCAAGGTGCGCGTCATCGCCAATTGCGCGGCCTTGGTAGCGTCGTATAGGCCCATGCCTTTGCGTCCAGTGACGGCATAGCAAGACGCAACATTCACAATGCTGCCTTTTCCGCTCGATCGCAATGCCGGCAAAGCAGCTTTGGCGTAATTGGCGCAACCGATCAGATTCACACCCACCATGGCGTGCCAATCGGCAGTTGTAGCGTTAGCCAGAGCCGAGTAATTGCGCATCGATGCGTTGTTGACCAATATGTCTAGCTTGCCCCAAGTCTGCAGTGTTTTTTCAACAGCAGCCAATGCTTCGGCTTCATGCGATACATCTGCGGTGTGTGTAAATAGGCGAGCGAGCGGCAGGGCTAGTTTGATAGCTTCCAGCGTACGGTTCAAGGCAACAGGATCTGCATCAACCAGTGCGACCGATGCACCTTCACGACAAAACAAAAGCGCAGTAGCAGCACCAATGCCCGCACCTGCACCGGTGATGATGGCGGTTTTGTCGAGAAGTCGCATAAAGCTTAATCTGCTTTGGCACCAGTGAGTTTGATCACTTTGCCCCAACGTGGAATTTCAGCGGCAATCCAGCTTCGAAACTGCTCGGGCGTGCCGGCAATGATTTCGAACTCCATAGATTCCAATTTCTCTTTGACCTCAGGGGAGCGCAATATTTTGACGAGCTCTTTGTTGTAACGGTCGATGACAGGCTTGGGTGTGCCAGCGGTTGTTAGAAAACCAATCCAAGAGGTTGCTAAAAAGTCTGGATAGCCAGACTCAATCAATGTGGGGATGGTTGGTGTGCTCGCGAATCTTTTTTGACCCGACGTGGCAATCAAACGCAGACGACCTTCTTTTAAAAACTGTTGGACGTTGCCTGGCACTAAAAACGCAGCGTCTACGTTGCCAGCGATCAAGTCGGTCACAGCAGGGCCAGCGCCACGGTAGGGGATATGTGTCAAGTCAACGCCCGCTGCTACTTTGAACATTTCCATAGTGAGGTGCGATGCACTGCCAACCGCAATAGAGGCGTAAGACATTTTGTGTGCATTATTTTTTGCATAGGCAACAAATTCAGGCACGCTTTTAATAGGGAGGGCGGGGTTGACGACCAAGTACTGTGGCGTCGCAACTGCAAGCGTGATAGGGGCTAAATCTTTTACGGGGTCGTAGGGCATTTTGTCGAAGAGGCCGACGTTGATAGCCAAGGGGCCGTTGTAACCAATCAACAGGGTATGTCCGTCTGGAGTTGATTTGGCTACAAAATCTGCACCAATATTTCCGCCCGCACCGGGTTTGTTTTCTACGACAACTGGTTGGCCAATCGCCTCTGAAAGTTTGGGCGCCACGATGCGCGCAAGGACATCGTTGGTACTGCCAACGATGGGAACAATAATTTTGATGGTTTTGCTAGGAGACCACTCTTGTGCAACTGCTGTGAAGTTGACGCCACAAAAAAAGAGTGCGACAAGCGCCAGTTTCCAACGGATGAATTGATTCACAAACATGTCCTAAAAATAGCTGCAGGTTAAATAGAGAAAAGCGGTTGGTTTAATCCATCCGACAAGTTGTCTTGTGCCCATGCCACGGGGTCTATATCGCGTTTCAATAGAACGCCTGCGGCGCGCACACGCTGGTCTTTGGCGTCAAGGGCTGGAGGCTCCACGCCTTTTTCTAATCCAACGGCTGCTTCGTGCAACATGCGTCGCGCCATCACAATGGCTTTGTCTGTAGGCAGTAATTTTTCTTCTGCGTGGTTTTGTATAGCCCCCATGCTTTCTTGCAAAGAATAGTCTTGGGCTGAGAACCCAAATACGCCGCTGTAGGCGCGCTTTTCTTTTTGCGCTTGGCGGTCCATCAAGTAATCGTTCTTGTAATTGGACTTTGGAACAAAACTACCGGGTGCTTCATATTCCACATGGATACCAAGGCCGGCTTCCATCGCTTCACGTTCTTCGTTAGACAGTGGCTGATTGGGTTGCCAGTTCATGCTCCATGCCCAGCAGCTGTGGTCATCAATCGGCACCCAAATATGACCACCCAATGCGTGGTGGCCAAACGGTGGAATCAGCGTGAACCAAGGGAACAACCATTGGGTGATGCGCCAGTAATAAGAGTCTGGTTCACCATTGCGCCTGCCAAATAAAGTCAAACCAAAATTATTTTTCTCAATCTCAAACACTACATTGCCGTCGGCCTTGATGTAGTCCAAGCCTTTGACACCTTTATGCATGGGGTCGTTATCGACTTCGTAGCGATGTACATAAGACACGTGGCTGGTATCAATACCGCCCTCCATCGCTTGCAGGTAGTTGGAATATTGGATACGTTTAGAAACGAACACATGGCTCTCGGGTAAGTTGCACCATTCCAATTCGGGAGGCTCGGGCTTTTTATCTGCAGGCCCCATGTATGTCCAGACGATGCCGCCACGTTCTACGCAGGGATACCCTTTGATATGCATATGCTCGCAAGCTTTGGGTGCGGAGGGAACTTCCACGCATTTGCCGTCACCGTCAAACTTCAGTCCATGGTAGGCACAACGAATACCATTTTCCTCATTGCGACCAAAAAACAAAGACACACCGCGGTGCGAACAAAACTCACTGATTAAGCATGCCTTGCCGTCAGTATTGCGAAAAGCTAACAATTTCTCACCGAGCAATTGCACTTTGACTTGCGGCCCATCTGGCGTAGCAATTTCGTTTGACATCAATGCCGGCACCCAGTAGCGACGCATCAAATTTCCCATGCGGGTGCCTGCATCTGTATGTATCAGTGTTTCTGCCATGTCTTTGTTCATAATGTCTTCTCCGTCTATTTGCTTTAAACGCTGTCGTAGGATATCAGGCTATTCCTATTAGCTTCATAAGGTTTCGTCCATCTATGTCACTTTTTACACTCTCTGGCAAGACAGCTCTCATCACTGGATCAGCGCGCGGTATTGGTTTAGCTATGGCGGAGGGGCTAGCCGCTGCTGGGGCGCATGTGATCGTCAATAGTCGCCAACGCGATTCCGTGGACGCGGTGGTCGCGCAACTCAAAGCGAAGGGTCTGCAAGTTAGCGGCGCTGCATTTGATGTGGCGCAAGAGGCTGAAGTACTCAGCGCGTTTGATAGGTTCGACAAAGCAGGTGTGGCGATTGATATTTTGATCAACAACGCAGGTATTCAACACCGCCAACCTATGGTGGAGTTGTCGCTGAAAGACTGGCATCGCGTGATGGACACCAATATCACCGCTGCATTTATTGTGGGACGAGAGGCTGCTAAACGCATGATTGCAAGAGGCAAGGGCGGCAAAGTCATCAACATCGGTTCACTCACGAGCCAGGCTGCCCGTCCCACGATTGCGCCTTACACCGTTGCAAAAGGCGGCATCAAAATGTTGTCGCGTGCGATGGCCGCTGAATGGGCGCAATTCAATATCCAAGCCAACTCTATCGGACCCGGTTACATCATGACCGACATGAACAAGCCACTGATGGAGAACGTGCAGTTCGATGCTTGGGTAAAAAGTAGTAACCCAGCCCAGCGTTGGGGCAAACCTGAGGAGTTAGTGGGTACCGCCATCTATCTGGCCTCTGAAGCCTCGAACTATGTGAATGGCCAGATCATTTATGTGGATGGCGGCTGGCTTTCTGTTTTATAAATAAAAATAATTAATCTAGTGTGATCTTGGCGTACTGCGCAACTTTTTTCCATTGTGCGTAGTCTGCTTGCATAAATTGCGCCATGGCTTGCGCGTTAAGCCAAGTTGGTTCTGCACCGACTTTGACCATGCTAGCTTTAGTGTCTGCTTGTTGCGCCACATTTTGTAGGGCTTGTTCTAGACGCATTTGCACATTGGCGGGCAATCCTGTTGGAGCAGCCAGGCCAAACCACGCACTTACCTGATAGCCTTTGAGGCCAGCTTCTTCCATCGTGGGCACTTGGGGTAATGCGTTGCTACGTTGTTGCGTGGTGACTGCAAGCGCTCGCAGTTTGCCACTTTGAATAAGGCCTAGTGCAGAAGGTAGGTTGTCAAACATGAAATTGACCTCGCCCGCAATGACTCCAGTGAGCCCAGCTGCTGCGCCGCGGTAGGGTATGTGCGTAATAAAAACATTTGCCGTGCTTTTGTAGAGTTCTGCACTCAAGTGCAGCGAAGTTCCTTGACCGTTAGATGCATAGTTGAGATGACCTGGTTGACTTTTGGCTTTTGTCGTCAAGTCGGCCAATGAATGGATACCCGAGTCAGGTGATACAAGCAATACGTTTGGAACTCTTCCCATTAAGCCTACAGGTGAGAGGTTTTCAGGTTTGTAGGGAAGTTTGGAATACAAAGCCGGGCTGATGGTGAGCGGTGGCGAGGCCATTAGCAAGGTATAGCCATCAGGGGTTGCCTTTGCCACATCGGAGGCTCCAATATTGCCACCGGCACCGGGTTTGTTTTCTACAACAATGGGTTGGCCGAGTTCTTGTGATAGTTTGTTACTAACCAGCCTAGCCATGTTGTCAATCAGGCCTCCAGGGGGAAAGGGAACAACTAACTTAATAGGACGCGTAGGCCATGATTGCGCTGATACCGAAAGCGATGTGATGGAGGCGCAAATAAGTACGAGTAGGTGTTTAAGCATCATTTCTTTCCACAGCATAAAATTAAAAAAACTGAATATACAAATTGACTACAAATCACTTATTGCACTGGGTTCGTCAATCTAGGCTCGTCATTTTATTTGAATTGCGTGTATTTAAACGCTTCAGCAAAATGCGCTTAGCAGCCTTGATCGTTGCTTGTATTCCATCGGTTTATGCATTGATCTATCTTTCTAGTATTTGGGATCCAGGATCCCAATCGGTGTCACTTCCAGTTGGATTGGTCAATTTAGACAAGGGTGTTAATTACAGAGACAGCACATTCAATATAGGTTTTAACGTTGTAGACCAACTTAAATCTCAACACGCATTTGGCTACCTTGACATTGCGAGCGAAGAGCATGCCAAAAGTTTGGTGCAAAAGGGGGAGTTGGCATTTGCAGTCATCATCCCTAATGACTTCAGTGCCAACGCAGTTCCAGGATTGGAGTCTGGTCTTGGAAAGTTGGTGGTCTATGCATCCGCAGGCAATAACTACGAGAGTTCTATTCTTGCAACCCAGTTTTCAAAAGAGCTTGGAGAAGAGGTGAATAGAACGTTGAACGAACAAAGATGGGCGCTGGTAATTTCGACAAGTGCAGGATCTCAACAAAATGTGGAGCGATTGCGGGAAGCTTTTGACCAATTGCGAGCGGGTGCTAAAGAATTGGCCAGTGGTAGCGCGATGGCAGAGGCTGGTGGCGCCAATGTGCAAAAAGGAGCGCTTCGCCTTCAAGATGGTGTTCTGAAACTCACCGATGGAACTAGCCAATTGAGTAATGGTGTGCGTGCTATTGAGGCTGGTTTGCCACCAGTAGAAGATGTGCGCGGTCTTCGTATGGGTGCAGATGCACTAGCCGCAGGCCATGTAGAACTTGAAAAGGGTATTCAAGATTTGCGCAACGGTAGCCAACGTATTGTCAAAAGCGCTTCTGCTTTTAAATCAGACTCTGCAAATAGTGTATTTGTTACCAGCGGCGTCTCTGAAGGGGTAGACCGATTTGTTGTCAGCGTTGGTCAGTTAGATGATGGTATTTCTCAGGTGCAGCAGGGCCAGGAAAAACTCAGTCAAGGCGCTGCCACTTTAAGCAGCAAAGTGCGAACCCTTGCATTTGGTGTGCGTGATCTGCGTGCAAATCTTAAATCGATGTCAACCAAATTGCCTGAGGAAGCGCAGTTAGAGCAATTGCGCAATGGCTCTGCTGAACTCGGTAAAACCACTGGACAATTGCATCTGGGACTCCAGCGCATCAAAGAGGGCTCTAACTACTTATATAGCGGTATCGACTTAATGACCAAAGAGCTCCCTAGTGGTTCAGCCTCAATAGAGGGAAGTGCGGAAGGGTTAGCGCACTCTGTGACGCCGAAAGTAGAGATCGTTGCACCTGTTGAAAACTACGGAAGCGGTTTTGCACCCAATATTATTTCTATCGCACTTTGGTTGGGAGCTGGTATTGCGGTGTTTCTAATTCGTTTGAGAGAGTTACCCGATTACGCGAAAAACTTTTCGCTATGGGCGAAGTGTTTTGGTAAAGCGACTATTCCTGCAGGGGTCGTTATGGCGCAAGCCTTATTAATTTTGATGGTTGTGTGGCTTGTGATGGGCATCACGATCAGACATCCATTTTTGTTGGCATGGATGTTAGTGATTGCCTCGTTTACATTTTTAGGTATTGTATTTTTCCTTATCAAGACCTTGGGCGATGTAGGAAAGATATTGGCAATGCTCTTGCTGGCTTTTCAGGTGTCCGCTTCAGGGGGCGTGATGCCTGTTGAACTCAGCGGAAGTTTGTATGCCCAAATTAGTCCGTTTCTTCCCATGACCTGGGTCATCATGGGAATCAAAGCCTGTATGTTTGATGCTTTTGACGGAAATTGGATCGGCCCTATGTTGCTTACCGTTTTGTGGGGACTGGCCTTTTATTTGGCGAGTTGTTATATGGGTCAATGGCACTTTGTAAGTCGGCATGCTGTTCGCGAAACGGTAGACCTTTAATGCTTATCATTTCATTTTTTAAATATCTATGTCATTGAAGTCATCTCAAATCACTGAGGGTATGGATCGCACCCCCCATCGCGCTTTTCTGCGCGCAATGGGCGTTGCCGAAGCTGACTTTGGCAAGCCTTTTGTTGGGATCGTCAGCCAACACGGCGAAACGACACCATGCTCTTTATCGTTAGGACCTCAGGCAGATGCAGCGCGTTTAGGCGTGGCGAGCGAGCAAGGTGTCCCGATATCTTTTACAACGGTATCCGTGTCGGATGGTTTATCGATGAACCACAAAGGCATGCGGATGAGTCTGGTGTCGCGTGAATTGGTGGCAGACTCAATTGAAGCAGTGATGGTGGCCCATGCATACGATGGTTTTGTAGGCTTTGCGGGCTGCGACAAAACATTACCCGGAGTGATGATGGCCATGGCGCGATTAAATTGCCCCAGTGTGTTCGTCTATGGAGGCGCCATGTTGCCTGGTCACTTCAAAGGCAAGGACGTCACTATATTGACTGCCTATGAAGGTGTAGGCGCGGTTTTGGCTGGTCAAATGACGCAAGCGGAACTGAAAGATTTAGAGCGCAGCTGTGCGCCGACTGTGGGTTCTTGCCCAGGACAATTTACAGCGAACACCATGGCCATGGTGGCGGAAACATTGGGTCTTGCAATTCCGGGCTCGGCCATGATGCCTGCGGTCTACAGCGAGCGCTTGGCTTTAGCGCGTGAGGCAGGGCGTCGCGTCACACAAATTATTCGCGAGGGAGGACCACTACCAAGAGATTTGATAACCCGAAAGTCTCTAGAAAATGCAGCTGCCGCTGTGGCGGCAACAGGTGGCTCTACGAATGCCGGTCTGCATTTACCAGCCATTGCGCATGAAGTGGGAATTTCCTTCACATTAGAAGATGTTGCGAAAGTATTTGCGCGTACGCCTTTGATTGCAGACTTACAACCCGGTGGTAAATATTTAGCTTTGGATTTGCACCGTGTTGGTGGCACGAGTGCTGTACTCAAGGCGCTTTTGAACGGCGGTTATCTACATGCTGATGCCTTGACACTTTCAGGCAAGACACTGGCAGATGAATTGGCTAATGTGGCCTTGCCGGATGGTCAAGTGGTTTATTCAACGGATAAGGCCTTGATGCCAACGGGTGGGGTGGTTGTTCTGAAAGGTAATCTTGCCCCCGAAGGTGCCCTTATAAAAGTTGCCGGTCTAAAACAACTGGTGTTCAAAGGACCAGCACGCGTCTTTGAGTCTGAAGAAGATGCTTTCACCGCAGTAGCAGCACGTAATTACCAAGTAGGTGATGTATTGGTAATTCGTAATGAGGGCCCACGTGGTGGGCCTGGAATGCGCGAGATGTTGGGTGTGACCGCGTTGGTCTACGGACAAGGCATGGGTGAAAAAGTTGCACTCTTAACCGACGGAAGATTTTCTGGTGCTACGCGTGGATTAATGGTGGGTTACATCGGCCCAGAAGCAGCAGCATTGGGACCTATTGCTTATATTCAAAATGGCGACACGATACAAATCGATGCACAGGCCGCGACATTAGATGTGTTAGTCGATAGCGCCACTTGGGATACACGTGTAAGGAACTATCAGCCACCTGTCGCAGAGCATCTCAATGGCATATTAGAAAAGTATGCGCGCTTGGTTTCGCCCGCCCGCCTTGGCGCAGTCACACACAGTGGTGGACGAAAACAACAAGACTGATGTTGTCCAAAGTCACCTAGGGAAATACCTGCTAACTGCTTAAATAGGCTGTAAGTAACTGTTGAGGAAGTTGTGCGCGCGCTTTTAAACTGATCGATTCAACGTGTTCGTGGAAAGCTTGCATATCAAGCGCATCTTTTGCTAATACTTTGACGCCTATGTCTTGCATACGCGCAAGCGTGATGGCATCTTGTTGGGCAGCTAATTGACGCTCAAGCGCAGTAGAGGTTGTAACGGCATGCGCTAGTAGCTCACGCTCGGCTAGATCCAATGTTTCGTACCAGGCAAGCGGACACACTAGCAGCAGTACGCCATAGAAATGGTGCGTCAGACTGACATAAGGATGATGCTTCCAGAGCTCAAACCCCATGTAGTTGGTTAGCGGGTTTTCTTGGGCTTGGACAACATCTTGCGCTATCCAAGTTACCAAATCTTTGACATCACTTGTTAAGGCTTTGAAACCGATAGCATCCAAGGTGGCTCTGTATAGGGCGCTATCGAGCGTACGAATTTTCAAACCAACTGCATCCTTTGGGTGTCGGATAGGGTGGACTGAATTCGACACGTGCCGAAATCCGTTATCCCAAAAACCCAATACATGGAAACCAGTTTTTTGACTAACTACTTTTCTTAGAATTTCACCAGCAAGATGGTCTAGGGCGCCGAGCGCTGTAGCGCGATTGTCCACAGTAAATGGTAATTCGAGCACTTCAAGCTCAGGAACTCTCGCTGACAAGTATCCTGAAGCCATGTATCCAATATGGCGCGTACCATTCTCGATAGATGCGAATAAATCTGCTGCCTTTTCCTGCTGATCTGTGACGTTGGGAATCCAGTCAATGCCCGACTTCCAACCTTCATGACTGAGTGTTTCAACAAGACAGGCCAATCCGCGTGTCAAGATAGAAGAAAGGCCTTGATACCCTGCGACGCGTAGCATGAAAAGCCTTTAACCTTGGATATTTGCGTCTTGAATAATCTTTTTCCACCTTTGGAAATCAGACTCGACGATACGCTCTAACTGCTTGGCAGTTTTAGGCCATGGTTCAAGACCTGAGCGGATCAGTTGTACTTGAAAGTCGCGGTCTTCACTGATGGATTGGGCCTCTCGCCTGAGTATCTCGACCACATCGGTAGGAACATCTTTGTGAAAAAACAAAGCAATCCAAGACGAATAGTCGTAATTAGTCACGCCTTGCTCTTGTAGGGTGGGAATATCTCTAAATTGTGCGTGACGCTCAGTTCCACAATAGCCGATTAGGCGCACTTTTCCATCTGATAAAAATGGTTGCGCCAACGAAAGTGCCATCGACATCACCTGAACCTCTCCCGATGCAACTGCCAGTGCGGCTTGGCTGGCGCCACGATAAGGTATGTGCGTGAGTTGGGTGTTGGTAAAGGCCTTAAACATCTCAGTTGCTAAATGTTGTGGGCTACCCACACCGCCAGAGGCATAGGTGACTGGATTGGCAATATTTTTTGTTTGTCGAATAAGGTCTTGTATCGTTTTAACTTTTGAACCACCGGGCACAGCAAAAAAAGTTGGAATATTGGCAACGCCTGCAATTGGAACAAAATCTTTACGCGTATCCACTTTAATATTTTTTGCTTGTAGGTGGGGCAATATGGTCATGATGCTGTTGTTGAGGGCGGCCACAACAAGCCCATCTGTTCTTGCTTTACTCAGACGATCTAGTCCAACAAGACCAGCTGCAGCAGCTACATTTTCAACAGCAAAACCTTGACCGAGTTTTTGAGTCAATCGTTCTGCCATGTGCCTAATAGCGACATCGGATGCGCTACCCGCTTGCAAGGGCATGATGATGGTGGAAGAGCTGCTGGGGTACTTTTGCGACCAGCTTGGCAGTGGTATGGCAGATAAAGCTGCTAACTGTAAGAGGTGACGTTTTTTCATGACGGTGTTTTCATACCAGTATCCGTCCAGGAAGGCACGCGTCCAAGACGCTCAGCTTCTTCCCAAGAAAAATTGAGTTCAACTTTGATCCCATTAATCGGTTCACGCATAAAGAGTTGGTATAAATTGGAGTTGTGGGCTTTACGCTCACTGAACTCAACTCCGTTCTTTGTTAGTCGGTCTATGAACTCTCCCATTCCATCGCAATTTAAGCAGAGATGGTCTATGCGACCAGACCCCAGCGCACCAGCTGCCGAATAGTCTGTGCCATCGGCATCAGTTGGTGTTTTTAAATAAGTATCTTGGTGTGCGGAGTGTCTAGCTTTTCCAATATGGATGACATCTTGTTCTCCGATGTAGAGCCAGTAGACAGGAAATCCAAACTCAGGGTGATAACCATTACGGAACCCGAGATTGCTACAAAACCAATCTCGTGTCCCCTCTGGATCATGGGTAAGAATTAATAAATGCTCAAGAAATCTGAGTCCCAATCGTCACTCCTTTTGAATCGTAATTTAGTTAATACATGCATTCATTTGTATGCATGTAGGCTCTTAGAAATAGGGTGAATCAGCAATGGGGTTTTTACTAATGTGAGTCCATCTAGTTTGATCGATGCATGCTTTTGGAGTGCAGTTTGGATTTCTGATGTAAAAATGCAGGAATATATTTGACCAACTATTAGATAAGTACATCATGGATACCACCTCAATGCAATCTAGTACCCCTAAACCCGTAAAAGTCGGATTGGTAGGTTACGGTTGGTGGGGAAAAATCATCGCAAAACAGATTTCTTCCTCCACACATTTGAAATTAGTAGCTGTTGTAGAGGTAGATGAAAGCTTGCGACAGCAGATGGGTTCTGATGCTGTTCTTAAGGATGTTCAGGTTTTATCCAGTTTTGATGCGTTTCTAAAAATTACTGACCTAGAGGCGGTCATTCTGTGCACTCCGCATCTCCAACATGCAGATCAAATTGTGACTGCGGCCCAATCTGGAAAGCATGTATTTTGCGAAAAACCACTGTGTTTAACGTTTAGTGATGCACAACGCGCAATCCAAAGTTGCGTGGAATACAAGCGAGTTTTAGGAATAGGCCATGAACGAAGATTTGAGCCTTCGATCATTGCCTTGCGCAAAGAAATTGAAGCTGGAGTCTTTGGCACTATTTTGCAAATTGAGGCTAACTTTAGCCAAGACAAGTTTTTTGCATTGCCTAAGGACAATTGGCGACTATCCAATCAACATGCACCAGTCGGTCCACTGACGGCAACGGGCATCCATTTGGTGGATCTAGCGATTGCTGTTTTGGGGCCTGCAGAGTCAGTCTGGGCACGCTTAGCTACGCGCGGCTCTTACTTTGAGAACGGTGACACGCTTGGCATCATGCTCGCTTTTCCAGGTGGCGCGAATGCGCTTATCAGTGCCATGTTGGCAACGCCGTTTGAAGGCCGTTTTGCAGTCTACGGTTCCAAGGGTTGGTTTGAAATTCGTGACCGCAAGCATCCCGAAAATCCTGCTGGATGGGATATCAAGCGCGTCATGCAAGGCCAAGAGCCAGTGACGAGCTTTGCAGACCAGTCTCCAACGGTGCTTGCAAATCTAGAGGCTTTTGCAATGGCGATTCGAGGCGAGCAGGCCTATCCAGTTACACACCAAGAGATGCTTGCTAATGTGGCAGCACTTGAAGCGATCATGAAATCTGTGATTTCCAAACGCATAGAACCTATTGCTGCACCTGCATGAATTTTTTGCAATAGACCTATGACTTTGAGAAAACCACCTGCAGAAAAAAAACGACTCAGTAGCCAAGAGCGAGAAAAGCAAATCGTCTTGGCTGCAGTTGAATTTTTTGCAGAGGTGGGATTTAGTGGAGATACGCGACAACTAGCGCGCCGGTTAGGCGTCACGCAGTCGTTGATTTACAAATATTTCCCCACTAAGGATGCACTCATTGATAGGGTCTACAGAGAAGTCTACGTAGCACGTTGGAACCCATTTTGGGAAACAGTCATACAAGACCGTTCGATTCCCTTGGAAGAGCGATTGGTGAGTCTTTACATCGAATATTCGAAAGCCGCATTGACGCGTGACTGGGTACGAATTTTTATGTTTTCTGGTTTGCGTGGTGAAAGTATCAACAAGAAATATTTAGAAATGCTACGCAGCCGTATTCTCGAGCCAGTAGCTATTGAATTACGCCAAGAGTTTGGCCTGCCAGGTATCAAGTCGATACCATTGAAGACGGCTGAAATTGAACTAGTCTGGAGTATCAATGCACGTATTTTTTACTTCGGACAAAGACGTTGGATCTTCAATGTACCCATCGAGGACGATGTCGACGAGATGATTCGACTCACCATTGCGCACTTTATGGCGGGTGCAAAAGTACTGTTGCCGCAAATCATCAAACCGCGGCAATTAGAAAAATCCAAATTGCGTATGAATTTGGGGTAAACCCTAGCCCCTCTGTTCATGTGATCACCTTAAAGTGATCACATGAACACCAAGTTATCCCCATCTTTCGATAAACGTGATTTACGCAATGCGCTGGGTAGTTTTGGAACCGGTGTGACAGTAGTTACCTCAGGTAGCAATCAATCTCGATTGGTTGGCGTGACTGCCAACTCCTTTAGTTCTGTCTCGCTTGATCCGCCCGTTGTTTTATGGAGTCTGGGTAGTGCTTCTCCTAGCTTAGATATCTTTGATGCATCGGGTCGCTTTGTCATCAATATTTTGTCGCTGCAACAGATAGATTTGTCCAAGCGTTTTTCTAGCAATGTGCCAGATAAATTTGAGGGCGTTGACTTTGGCGAGGGTCTAGAAGGCTTACCAGTGATTAGCAATTGTGTAGCCACTATCGAATGCAAAACAATTCAGCGCAGTGTGGTTGGCGACCATGTGCTTTTCTTAGGACAGGTCGAAAAATACACATATGAGCGAAAACCCACGCTGCTTTTTTGCCAAGGAAATTATTTGCAAGGCGCAGAGTTTGAAGCGACTTAACGCATATTTTTTTTATTATTGAGGAGAACGATTTGAAATACAGCACGTTCATGATGCCCCTGCATCCACCAGGACGCAACATTGCGCAAACATTAGAGGAAGACCGCGAAGCGGTGATCTTGGCAGATCGTCTCGGTTTCAGTGAGGCCTATGTAGGAGAGCATGTCACCGATGCAGCAGAAACTGTGACGTCCTCTATGATTTTTCTGGCAAGTTTGATTGCAGAAACAAAAAATATCATGCTTGGTACGGGCACTATCAATGTGCCTAATTCGCATCCTGCAGCCATTGCAGCGCAGGCTGCCATGATGGATCACATGCTCAAAGGGCGATTCATCATGGGCATCAGCCCAGGTGGATTGATGTCTGATGCAGAAGTCTTTGGTAACTTTGGCAAAGACCGCAATGCCATGTTTGTTGAAGGCATCAATATGGTGCTGAAAATTTGGGAGTCGGACCCACCTTACAACTTGGAAGGTGAGTTTTTCAATGTCACTGTTGGTAAAACCATGATTCCAGAGATTGGCCAAGGCTACATCATGAAGCCTTATCAACGGCCCCACCCCCTGATAGTGGGTACGGCTGTGGCGCCTTTCTCGAAAGGTGTGACTGAAATGGCTAAACGCGGATGGCAACCTATTTCAGCCAACTTCTTGATGCCTGAGTGGGTCAAGTCGCACTGGCCAAAGTATGTGGAAGGGCGCACCGAGGTAGGCGCTGTAGCCCATCCCAACGAGTGGCGAATTGCAAAAAGTATTTTTGTAGCGGATGACGATGCCACCGCGAAGCGCTATGGACTAGAGGAGGGGGGGCCGCACCACTTCTATTTCAAACAATTGGTTCGTAAATTAGTCAACGGTGGCCGCAGTAATCTGTTTAAAACAGACCAAAGCATGGATGATGCATTGATCACACCTGAATATGTAGCCAGCAAATTGGTATTCGCCGGCACTGTGAATTCAGTGGTGGACCAGATTCTGGCGTTCCGTGAATATGTCGGTGATTTTGGTAATCTTTTGTATGCCGGTCATGATTGGATGGATCCTAAACTTGCTAAACGTTCCATGGAACTCTTTGCTACAGAGGTGATGCCTCGTGTTAATGCAGCCATCGGACATTGAGTCGGTATTGCTGCTGTTTTTGTTTTAACCATTAAGGAAGCTAAATGATTTTTACCTGTGCCCCTACTTGCAAGCATCCCTACCACCAACATGGAAAAACGGCTAAGGGCGCCGCTGGCATGTTCACTTCGCTTGCGACTAAGAAGTTGGCAAAACGTAAAGACGGGCATTTAAACATCGATGCCCATTGCCATTACTTCAATCCAAGCGTTGGGCAAAAAGCGTCTGTTCTTAAGCCTATTGAGCAAGAGGTCGGCCATATTTACGCGAACCAGTTGACGCGCGAGACCAACGCCAAGCAAATGCGTGACAGAGCCCCTATGTTGTCAGATGTTGCTGTTCGCCTTAAAGACATGGACCGAATGGGCGTGGATATTCAAGCGGTGTCGCCCGCGCCTTTTCAGTATTACTATTTTGCTGAGCCTGCTTTTGGTGCGGAACTAGCGCGCGATGTGAACGAAGGTATGGCCAAGCTGGTTGCGCAACATCCAGACCGTTTGATTGGCTTGGGCACAGTACCTTTGCAGGATGCGGGTTTGGCGGTGAAAGAACTCAAGCATGCAGTCAAAAATTTAGGCTTGAAAGGTATTGAGATCAACACGCATGTCAATGGTAAAAATTTGACTGACCCGTCTCTGAAATTAGAAAAGTTCTTCGCTGCTGTGAGTGAGCTTGGCGTTCCTTTGTTTATTCACCCCAATGGATTTACCGAAGCTAGTCGTCTTGAGAACCACTATTTCAATAACGTGATCGGTAACCCTTTGGATACCACCATTGCTGTGAGCCATTTGATTTTTGATGGCGTCATGGAGCGCAACCCTAAATTGAAAGTGTTACTTGCACATGCCGGCGGTTACCTCGCACATTACTGGGCGCGAATGGACCATGTATACGGTGCACGTCCAGATGGCCGTACGGTTATCAAGCGTAAACCTTCTACTTATCTCGAGCGCTTTTATTTCGACACTATTACATTTGACCCAGGTATGCTTCGCAACATGATTGAACGTTTTGGTGCAGACCATGTGATGCTTGGAACTGACTATCCCTACGATATGGCTGAGGTCGATCCTTTGGGGCTTGTGTCAGCAGTCAAGCGATTGAACAAAGACGATAGAGATTTAATCACTGGTGGAAATGCCAAAAAGCTCTTTAAGATCAAATCTTGAAAATCAATTGCGCTAGTTGATTGCCGCAATACCAAGCTGGCGTCAAAACTCACGCTAACCATTCTCAAAGTAGTTAGTAAATTTAAGGCCGAAGTGATCGTATTTCATTTAAATGGTGAAAAAACAACTACGGAGGCTAACGGTAAGGTGCCTCTAGTGCACGTCTTACGCAATCCATGCGATGCGAAAGACGTACGCTACGGTTGTGGTGCAGGAAACTGTGGGGCATGCACGGTTATGGTCGATGGTGTTGCCCAGCAGTCATGTGGCTTGTCCACTGGGTCGATAGAAGGCTGCAATGTGCTTACACCTAGGGCCTTGAAAAATGATCCTGTTGGTTCTGTTGTTTTACAAGCTTTTTTAGATGAGCAAGCAGCGCAATGCGGTTACTGCATCAACGGCATGTTGATGTCTTTGACGGCTCTGTTAAAACGCGATTTGTATCCTTCAAGAGTGAAACTCATTGAAACATTGAATAGGCATTTATGCCGTTGTGGTGCGCATGCGCGTGTTTTACGAGCTAGCGAAGTTGCGATAAGTCGCTTGCAAGCCAAAGTCTGAATATGTCAAATGGACTACCTGGCAGCATTAAGACTGCCCCTCTTTTGCAACAATGGGTACAACTGCTAGAGGAAGATCGCTTTCAAATTTATAGCGGTAAAGTTGAACTTGGGCAGGGTATTTCGACTGCGTTAATTAAAGTTGCTTGTGAAGAACTTTGCATTCAGCCAGCCCAAGTTGATTTGGTGGCTGGGCATACAGCAATTAGTCCAGATGAAGGCTACACCGCTGGTAGTTTTTCCATAGAAATTGGCGCAACTGCGCTCAGGCATTCCTGCATTTTTATGCGTCAATTGTTTGCACGCCAAGCAGCAGAACAACTTAATGTTGCTGTCGAGGACTTAACGCTTGATCGTGGTATGTTTTTTTCTCATCATTCAAATGAAAAAATTGGATTCCATTCACTAGCGCAACACACCAACTATGCTCTTATTCGTGTTGGTACGCTATTGGATAAAAGCCAAGATGTAAAAAATCTTGTGCGCTTACCAGATCAAGAATTTATACGATTTGATCTCAAAGGTAAATTCACCGGCCCAGGTTTTGTCCACGATATGGTTCGCAGCAATATGTTGCACGCCCGTATTTTGCGAGGCCCTCATGCTGAAGCGCGTGCACGTCAGATCGATGCTGCGCAATTGCGATCGCTTGAGGGAGTTACCGAATTAGTTATTCAAGGTGATTTCATCGCTCTGTTGGGGCCGGATGAAGCAGAACTTTTACGCGCCTATGAAAAAGCCTACGCGACGATTGAGTGGCAATTACCAAACTTACCTGCATTCCAAGAAATTGAAACCCTACTTATCAATTTGCCTTCTGTAGATGAAAAGGTAGTCAGCCAAGGAAAGGCATTGCCTTCTTCACAACGTGTCACGCGACGCTATTCCAAACCTTATATTGCACATGCGTCTATAGGTTTGGCATGTGCCCTATCGGAGCCAGTGCGTCACCCGACCAATAAAAGTGGGTTGACGGTCTACACCCACTCCCAAGGCGTTTTCAAGCTTAAGCAGGAGATTGCCACTAGTCTGGGGTTGTCTTTAGATTTGTTAGATGTGGTGCACAGTCCAGGTGCAGGTTGCTATGGACACAATGGTGCAGACGATGTGGCATTTGATGCTGCATTCTTAGCCCATCATTTGCAAGTACCTGTGCGTGTGCAATGGACGCGCCAAGATGAGATGTCCGTGTCCCCCGTTGGGTCTGCTAGTTTGATTGAGTTAAACGCAGGTTTGAATGACGAAGGCGGCATCGCAGATTGGAAAGCGCAAGTATGGAGTCATAGCCATTTGAATCGGCCTGGTTGGTTACCCGGCATCAATCTACTCGGAGCATGGGCCTTAGACCCCAAATCTCCAAGACCTGTTCAGAGAGACCAAGTGCTACCAACCGGCGGTGGTTTGCGCAACATCATTCCTTATTACGAATTGCCTGCTCTTAACGTAATGCACCACTTTGTTCCCGAGGGACCTTTGCGTGTATCAGCCCTGCGATCTTTAGGAGGGTTTGCTAATACGTTTGCCATTGAATCTTTCATGGATGAATTGGCCGAAAGCGCAACGGTAGACCCTCTTGAATTTAGACTTCGCCATTTAACGGACCCTAGGGCTAAACATGTATTGCAAGCCACTGCAGATGCAGCGAAGTGGAACTCACGTGGTGAATGTCAGAGCGGCCATGGATACGGAATAGCCTTTGGGCGTTACAAAAACCACGCTGGGTATTGCGCGGTGGTAGTTCAAATAGAGGTGGGTGAGAGTATCTGTGTCCAACACATATGGTGTACGGTAGATGCAGGTCGTATCGTGCATCGCGATGGATTGCTCAACCAAATTGAAGGTGGTTTATTGCAAGCTATCAGTTGGACATTGAAAGAGTCAGTGACATGGGGGCCTTCAGGCATTACAAGCAATAGCTGGGACACCTATTCCATATTAGGTTTTAACGAAATCCCACAACTTCATATTAATTTGGTGGATGCTGCTGATCAACCAAGTATTGGTGCAGGAGAGGTGGCAGCCGGACCAGTTGCTGCAGCGATTGCAAACGCAGTTAACCATGCATTAGGTGTGCGGCCGCGCCACTTACCCATGACGCCAGATCGACTGTTGCAACTAATACATTTGCAGAATTAAGTTAGAGCAACAAGCCACCTTGTGGCTGTAAGCCCAATGCACTCTGTCCGTAAGCGGCTCCGTGCACATCCCACGTGAGGCCAATATGAGAAGAGGCCGCATGGATATCTCTGAATTGTCTCTGAAGTGGTAGCTGTAGCGAGAGACCTGCTGCACCAGCTGCTGGCATGAGTGTGTCGATACTTCGAACTGCTAAGCCAGTTGCAAACGCAGCATTACGCTTCCAGCGTAACTTGGTTTCCATGGTTGGGAACTCGTTTCTTTCGACGGCTTCTTCTAAATCGGTCCAGTCTCGTCGAATCACTGTCTCTGCAAATTCGACACAAGCAGCAGCTTCTGCAATACGCGCTTGAACGGGTCCAAGTTCAGCAATTCGCGAACCCGTGTAGGTACCAGCGCGGTTACGCATCGTGGCTGTGAATTGTTCAACTGCTGCCTTGGCTGTACCCAAAGGAACGACAGCAAGCACATAGGCAAAAGCTGCAAATGTTGGCATTTGAAATAACTTATTGCTGTACAACTTGGCACCGGGTAAATTTTGACCTGCTGCAAAAATTTCTGCAGAGACACTGCGGTGTTCAGGAACAAAAGCATCAGCCACATGAACGTCATGGCTACCCGTACCGCCCAAACCGTAAGCTTGCCAGTTATCCTGGCTTTTAAAGTCTGATTGGGGAATTAAAAAGAAGCGACGCTGTGGTGCACCTCCAGTTTGTTCGGTCATCGCACCAACCAACATCCAGGTGGAGGCATCCACACCGCTACCAAAGGGCCATTTTCCGCTGACCTTGTATCCGCCCTCTACAGGGATGGCCTTGCCGCAAGGAAATGCAAAACCAGTAGCAGCCAAGGCGAATGGATCTTCGCCCCATACATCTTCTTGTGCCTGTAGCTCGAACTGACCTATGTTCCAAGAGTGAGAAGCTAGATTGGAGTAGGCCCACGCTGTAGAAGAGCATCCTTTACAAATCTCCAGCACAACATCCATCAAAACGCCAAGCCCTAACTCAGAGCCACCAAACCGCTTGGGCTGCATCAACCGCATTAATCCACTTGCGTTGAGTTCTTCAATCGATTCTTCAGGGACGTGACGAATTTTTTCTGCGTGCGCTGCACGTTCAGCAAATTTGGGTGCAAGGTTTCTTGCAACTGCTACTGCTTCTTCGGCAGTAAGCACTGGTGCTGATCGAATGGGGTTAGGTGCAGAAGATAAAACGCGTAGATTCATGGTGTTGTCCTTATCCATTGACCTTGAGATAAACCGCATAGAGAGATGTTGTTCCGCAAATAAAAAGTCGGTTGCGTTGCAGGCCCCCAAACGTCAAATTTGCCACCATCTCGGGAATTTTTATTTTACCGATGAGTTGTCCATCTTGTCTGTAGCAGATGACACCTTCGGCACAGCTAGCCCACAGCCTATCTTGTTGATCAATCCGAAAGCCATCAAAGAAACCCGTTGGACATTCTGCAAATATGGTCGATCGACCTAGGGTTTTTCCGGATGTGTCTACATCGAATCGTCGAATGTGTTTGGGTCGAGTAGGTCCTTCGGTACCACCGCTGTCTGCAATGAATAAATGCTTCTCATCAGTTGAGAAAGCCAAACCATTCGGGTGATCAAAGTCATTGGCAACACGTGTGACCTCCACGGTGTGCGGGTCAATACGGTAGACGTGGCAACCATCCTGCTCCATGGTGTCGACTTTGCCTTCATAGTCGGCAATGATTCCGTAGTCGGGGTCTGTAAACCAAATGGAGTCATCCGACTTCACTACAACATCATTGGGTGAGTTCAAGCGTTTACCCTTGTACTTGTCCGCTAGGACTGTGATGGAGCCATCGTGCTCAGTTCTGGTGAGTCGGCGGTTGTAGTGTTCACAGGTTAGCAAACGGCCTTGTCTGTCGGTGGTATTGCCATTGGCAAAGCCGGAGGGAGATCTGAACACTGAAACAGAGCCGTCTGTATCGTCATAACGCATGATTTTGTTGTTGGGAATATCGGACCACAGCAAGTATCTGCCGCCACCAAACCACGCAGGACCTTCAGACCATCTGCCTCCCGTCCATAAGCGCTCAACACGGGCATGTCCGACAAAGCAGTTTGCGAATTCAGGCTGAATGACTTCAAATCCACTACCGTCAATTTCCCCATAAAACATGGCTTGTCCCTTAATTTTTAATGTGTATAAAAATTTAACAGAAATCGCTTGACTTGCGTGCAAAATCCAATCACCTCTCTCCAATCTTAGGGAAACTGATATGACTACAAAAAATACATTGCTGAGCGATCGTGCGCCTTTTCAAGCGATCGTCGATAGACCGCGCTTACAAATGCCGGATGACAGCAGGATGCTTGTCTGGATCATCGTCAACGTGGAGCATTGGTCGATAGAGCGCACTATGCCGCGGTCTGTATTGACGCCCCCTATGGGGCAGCCCTTGACGCCAGATCTTCCCAATTGGTCTTGGCATGAATACGGAATGCGCGTCGGATTTTGGAGGATCTTTGATGCATTGCAACAGCGTGGAATTACTCCCACCTTGGCCATCAACGGCATTGTGTGTGAGTCGTATCCCTCGATTGCCCAAGCAGCACACCAAGCGGATTGGGAGTTCATGGGGCATGGCTATATTCAAGGCCCCATGCACAAGGTGGATGACCAAGTGCAGGCTATTGACCAAACCATTCAATCCATCAAAAAACTAACTGGCAAAGCACCACTGGGTTGGGAGAGTCCCGGTCTGACTGAGACAGACGAAACATTAGATTATTTGTCTGCTGCTGGTATTTCCTATGTGGCCAATTGGGTTTTAGACGATTTACCGACTTGGCTGCATGCCAAACCCAAACCCGTGTTGGCAGTCCCCTACACAGTGGAATTGAACGACATCCCCATGATGGCAATTCAATACCACCGCAGCGACGAGATGTACCACCGCGGCGTTTTGCAGCTAGACCGCTTGTGGCGCGATGCCGCCAAAATTCCGCGCGTGATGGCTATTAGCGTGCACCCTTACATCACAGGCGTGCCGCACCGTATAGATGCTTTTGAAAAACTGTTGGATGCCGTGCTGGCAAAACCAGAAGTCAAAGTGATGACGGGCGAAAAAATTGCAGACTGGTACACAGCGCAAGTACCCGCTAGCGCTGCATTGAAATAAAACTGCAGTTAATGCATGCGAGCAAAGCCTTGAACCAATTTCACAAATTCTTCAGGGCGTTGCATGGCAGATATATGACCGCAAGGGTCTAACACTGCGATTTGGCTCCCCTTGACTTGGTCCGCCATCAATTCCAATTCTGCTGGCGGGGCGCCCATATCTTGGGCGCCTGCTACAAACATCACAGGGATTTGTATCTTGTGTAAATCGTCCATCATGCGGACGTTTTGAATGGCACGAATACAAGTCTCAAAGCCATCCACTGAGTTTTTAGAAACAATCGCCGACATGGTTTTCATTTGGTCTGGATTAGCGGCTATGTAATCTTGTGCAAACCAGCGCGCAATGGAGGACTCTGCTAACGCATGCATGCCACCACCTGTGCGAGCGGCTTCTAGGCGTTGGTTCCAGCCCTCGATACCTGCCGCATCAATCCGCCCGCGGCAATTGCACGCCATCAAACCCAGCAAGCGCTCTGGGTGGTGAAGGGCCATGGTGAGTCCGGTCATGCCGCCAAGGGAAATGCCAGCAAAAAACGCTTTTTGAATCTTTGCTGCATCCAAGATGGCCACCACGTCATCGGCTAAGTCACTCAAATGAATATTGTTGGGTTCGCATTTGCTCAAGCCATGTCCGCGTGTGTCATACGTGATAACTAAATACTCTTTTATTAGTTGCGGCAACACCAACTGCCACATATCTCGGTCAGTGGCTAATGAGTTAGACAAGACCAAGGCAGGATTCTTGGTGTGACCGTGAATGGCAAATGAAATGACAGAGCCGTCAGGACGTTGGATGGATTGTGAAGTGCTCATTTTTTCTCTTCAGATTTGGAGATGTCTAGGTGACAAAAGTTGATAACTGAGGCGGGGCTTATCTATTAAGATGAATAAAGAGAGTCTCCTCGTATATTTCATTTTTCACAATTGGGGTTAACTATGGCAATTGAAAAGAAACACAGCAAGGTCGGCGTGATTGGTTTGGGCATCATGGGCTCTTCCATCTCGTCTAATTTACAAAAATCTGGTTTTGATGTCTATGGGGTAGATTTAAACGCTAGCACCCGTAAAAAAATGAAACCGCTCTTGTCACAGGTCCATGCTGATGCCGCCGACATATTGCAGCATTCTCAGAAAATCATTTGTTCACTGCCGTCTACCAAAGCCTTGATGCAGACCTGTCACAGTTTGTGTGAATCCAAGTTGAAGCAAAAAATCAAAGGTACGCCTATCTTGGTAGAGACTAGTACTTTGCCGTTAAAAGACAAACTGGCAGCGCGTGATATGTTGTCAGCGGGCGGTATTCACATGATTGATGCGCCGCTTTCGGGAACCGGTGCACAAGCCAAAACAAAAGACCTCAGCATTTATGCCAGCGGGGATGCAAAAGATGTGCGGGCTTTCGGTGCCATATTCGGTGGGTTTTCTCGCACGCATTACTTTGTGGGTGAATTTGGCAATGGTATGAAAATGAAACTAGTCGCGAATTTACTAGTCGCTATTCATAACGTTTCGACTGCCGAGGCAATTTTGTTTGGTAAAAAGTTGGGACTCAACACTAAGAGCTTAGTCAGCCTCATAGGCGACGGTGCTGGTAGCTCGCGGATGTTCCAAGTGCGTGGTCCGATGATGGTGGCTAAAACATGGAACCAAGCCACCATGAAAAACGAAGTCTGGCAAAAAGACATGTCCATCATTTACCAAGCCTTAGACGACCTCGATGTGCCTGCACCCTTGTTCACGGCTTGCATACCCATCTACAAGGCCGCCATGTCACAAGGACACGCTTTGCACGACACAGCAGCTGTTTATGCTGTGCTCGAGCAAATGGCTGGTGAGGCCTAAGCCTATTAAATCTTTCCTAATGCTGCCAACACACGCTGCGGCGTAAAGGGTTGCACGCTCACGTTCGCGTTGAGCGGTGCTAGCGCGTCGTTGATGGCATTCATCACCGCACCAGGTGCGCCAGCGGTACCTGCTTCACCAGCCCCTTTTGCGCCTAGCTCCGAAGTTTTTGTGGGCGTTTGTACGTGCGCAATCACCATGTCAGGCATTTCTCCTGCCATAGGGACTAAGTAATCTGCCATCGAACCATTGAGAAGTTGCCCATCTTCGCTGTAGAGACATTCTTCAAACATGGCGCCACCAATACCTTGAACAATGCCGCCGCGAATTTGCTCATCGACCAACATGGGGTTGATCACTGTGCCGCAGTCTTCTACACACCAATGCTTAAGAAGTTTGACAAAACCCGTGTCGGTGTCTACTTCTACATACGACGCTTGAATGCCGTTGGTGAAGGTAAAGCCGTATTCGCGTGGCGTGTAGTGACGTGTCACCGTGAGCTCAGATTGGAAATCCATGGGCAAGGTGTCGGGTCTAAAGTACGCCACGCGTCCGACTTCACTAATGGGCATATGTTCAGTGCCCGTGAGCTTATCGATCACGATGCCATTGACTAAGTCGAGAGTCGCTACGTCAATTTTCAAAATGGCAGCGGCAACATCCAAGATGTGCGTGCGCAAAACTTTGCCCGCTTGCAAGACGGCTTCTCCTCCAATGCCAGCGCCGCGAGAAGCCCACGTGCCACCACCATAAGGCGTGACAGCTGTGTCTCCGGTAATTACACGGACATTTTCAACCTTCACGCCAACAGCAGTCGCCGCGATTTGCGTGAAGATGGCTTCAGTGCCTTGGCCTTGTTCAGTGACGCTGACCAACACATTCACCATGCCCGCAGGATCAAGGCGAATCGTTGCACCATCTTGTGCAGATATGCGTGCGCCGCCTACGCCATAAAAGGCAGGGGAGGGGTTGGTGACTTCGATCATGGCGGCAAGTCCAATGCCGCGGTAAATACCTTTGGCGCGCAGCGCTTGCTGCTCTTTGCGAAGTTCTGGGTAATCCATCAAAGCCAGCAACTTATCCAGGCACTGGTGGTGCGAAAGTTTTTCAAACTTCACGCCAGAGGGAAATGTGTAGGGATAGGCATCGTCAGC
>CANBZB010000018.1 GCA_947373745.1 Burkholderiales bacterium
ACACCGTCCACCACGCCAAATGCAGGCATGATTTCACCAGGCGCATGGACTGATACTTCGAACTTACCGCCAGACATGTTTTTAACAGCCTTGGCAAAGGTATCAGCAGCTCCGTGGATCGTATCTAAGGACTTAGGAAAGCTCGAAGCCAAGCGCCAGCGAATAGCAGCTTGCGCATGCACTGCGGGTGCTGCACCTGCAGCCAAGATACCAGCAATACCGGCATTTTTGATAATGGAACGACGATCCATGTGAACTCCTGTTTAAGTGAAAGTCAAAAATATGGCGTGATTGTATGTACCCCATTACTAGGGTTTACACGGGTTTTCCCCTGTATTAGGAAAGTAGTTGCGGAAACTTTTGCGTGATCGATGCACGAATGCCCGTTGCATCCAACCCAAGTTCAGCCAAGAGTTTGACTGGATCACCATGTTCGGTGAATACATCTGCAATTCCTAAGGTCAAAACAGGTTTTTGAATGTTTAAAACCTGTAGGGCCTCGAGAACCGCTGAGCCTGCGCCTCCCATCACCGTACCCTCCTCTAGGGTAACCAAGGCATCGTGGCTCAGGGCAACTTGTGCAAGCAATTCGACATCCAGAGGCTTGGCCCAACGCATATTCACAACCGAAAGATTGAGAGATTCAGCGACCTCTAATGCGGGATATAACAAAGTACCGAACGCAAGCAAGGCAATGCGTTGACCTTGTCTGCGAATTTCACCTGTGCCAAACGGCAATGCATGTAAACCCGTTTCAACCTTCACGCCAACACCTGCGCCTCTGGGATAGCGTACAGCGACACAATGGTCTTGTTGGTAAGCAGTGGTTAGTAGTTGGCGACACTCGTTCTCATCTGCGGGACATGCAATGCTGACATTGGGAATACAACGCATAAAAGGAATATCAAATACGCCTGCATGCGTGGCTCCGTCGGCTCCCACAATACCTGCGCGATCGAGCGCCAGCACCATAGGTAATTTTTGCAACGCGACATCGTGGATGACTTGGTCATAGGCACGTTGCAGAAACGTGGAATAAATTGCTACCACTGGCTTAACGCCCTCACAGGCCAAGCCTGCAGCAAATGTCAATGCATGTTGCTCTGCGATGCCAACGTCGTAGTAACGGTCTGGAAAGCGTTGGTGGAAAGCCACCATGCCAGAGCCTTCACGCATGGCGGGCGTGATACCGACCAACAAAGGATCATGCTCGGCCATATCACAAAGCCATTGCCCAAAGACTTGGGTGAATGTGGTTTTTGCAACCGTGGTCGATGGCACCAATCCAACAGCGGGGTCAAACTTGCCAGGACCGTGGTACGCAACGGGATCGGCCTCAGCCAATTCATAACCTTGGCCTTTTTTAGTGACTACGTGCAGGAATTGCGGACCCTCTAAGTTTTTGAGGTTTTGAAGGGTGGGTATGAGTGAATCTAAATCGTGTCCATCAATGGGACCGATATAGTTAAAACCAAATTTTTCAAACAAGGTGGCGGGCACTACCAATCCCTTGGCCTGCTCCTCAAAACGCTTGGCCAACTCAAACAAAGGCGGGGCACCTTTGAGCACTTGTTTGCCAACTTCTTTTGCAGCTGAGTAAAAGCGCCCGCTCATCAGTTGCGCCAGATAACGATTCAAGGCACCCACTGGTGGGCTGATCGACATGTCGTTGTCGTTCAAGATAACCAGCAAGCGCGCATTGGTAACGCCCGCATTGTTCAAGGCTTCAAAAGCCATGCCCGCGGTCATGGCCCCATCACCAATCACAGCAATTGAATGCCGCGGTTCGCCCTTTTGATGCGCTGCCATAGCCATACCGAGGGCTGCAGAAATACTGGTGGAGGAATGCGCGGTGCCGAAACTATCAAACTCACTCTCACTGCGGCGTGGAAATCCACTCAGGCCATGGCGTTGACGCAAGGTAGACATTTGGTCGCGTCTACCCGTCAAAATTTTATGGGGATAAGTTTGGTGGCCCACGTCCCAGACGATACGGTCATAAGGGGTATTGAAAACATAGTGCAATGCAACGGTCAATTCAACCGTGCCCAAGTTGGAACTCAAGTGTCCACCTGTTTGCGCAACGCTGTTTAATAAATAAGCACGTAGCTCATCTGCCAATGGACCGAGTTGTTGTCGTGGCAAAGCACGCAAGTCTGCGGGGGAGTTGATCGTGTTGAGTAAGTTTGACATGTTCAAGTTTTCCGATTCACCACACGTTGCGCCAAAGCTACAAGGGTATAGGTAGACGCTAAACCGCTGTCTTGGAGGGCTTTTAGGGCCTCGGCTAGCAAATGGTCTGCGTATTCTTGGGCGCGGGTCAATCCCAGCAAGGATACATAAGTCGGTTTGTCATTGGCTGCATCTTTTCCTGCTGTTTTCCCCAATGTGACAGAGTCCGCCGTCACGTCCAAGATGTCGTCTACCACCTGAAACGCTAAACCAATTGCTCGACCATAACGCTGTAAACAGTCCCACACTTGGCCTGTTGTGTCACCGCAGGCAGCGCCCATCATGACACTGGCCTCTAGCAAAGCGCCGGTTTTGAGGTGATGCATTTCACGCAGTTGATGCTCATTCAATGCGAGACCCACACTAGCTAAATCAATGGCTTGACCACCCGCCATACCGTTAAAGCCAGCCGCCTTTGCCAACAAACGACATAAACGCGCTTGCACATGATCTGGAATATGCACACCCGCATCAGAAGCAGACGCATCATTATTTTCAGGGGCTAACAACTCAAAGGCCAATGCCTGTAATGCATCTCCAGCCAACAAAGCTTGTGCCTCACCGAACTTCACATGCACCGTGGGTTTGCCTCGACGCAAAACATCGTTATCCATGCAGGGCATATCGTCGTGCACCAGCGAATAAGCGTGAATCAACTCAACTGCACAAGCTGCACGAAGCGCTGCAGCATCTAAGGCATCGTCTTTCACGCCATTGCCCACTGCTTCACGCGCAGCGAGCACTAACATGGGACGTAATCTTTTGCCGCCATCTAATACGGCATAGCGCATGGCTTGACCCAAACCAGCGGGCGCATCGGGGCTAATCCAATTGGAAAGCGCCGCCTCTACCGCAGTCAAACGTTGGTCCGACCAATGGTCCAGTTCAGCGGGCGTCAAAGTAGTGAAGTGCTGAATCACGTGGGTGTCCATGGCTTGAGAGTGCCGTTATCTAGCACCTTGATCTGTTGCTCCACAGCGTCGAGTTGCGCACGGCAATAGGTCAGTAGTTCGGCGCCCCGTTGGTAGCCCGTCAACAACTGGGCCAAAGGTAATTGGCCCGCTTCCATATCAGCCACCAAGGTTTCAAGCTCTTTTAAAGCAGATTCGTAACTGGCAGGAACAGCTTTGGCCGTCGTTGAGTTGGGGCTTGCCTTGGGCATATGGTTATAAATTTGTTTTTAGTCAGTTAGTCCTCCATTTTAGAGTGTGTGGGCATCCTCTTGAGATGGGTACAATGCCTGTCCCTTGTCAGCTTTTAGTCTGACTTATTTTTCATCCACCTCCCTGTGGGGAGTCTTTAGGTCAGGTCCCCCATGTCTGATTTAAGTCTTCAACTGCAGCAGGCGCAAGCCCAACTACCAGTTACCAGTTACTTTGACGAGGCGCTATTTCAGCGCGAACTGGAGACCATCTTTCAGTCTGGCCCACGTTATGTGGGTCACCAGCTTGCTGTGCCCGAAGTGGGCGACTACTTTGCACTTCCCCAAGAGAGTGGAGGTCGTGTGCTGGTGCGCTCGCATGAAGGGGTGGAGCTTTTGTCCAATGTTTGTCGCCATCGACAAGCCATTATTTTGAAAAGCAAAGGCTCCCTTAAAACGCAGGCGCAAAGTTCTGGCGGCGGCAATATCGTCTGCCCGCTGCACAGATGGACCTACTCTGCCTCGGGCGAACTGTTAGGCGCCCCCCATTTCGCGCAAGACCCTTGTTTAAATCTAAAGAATTACCCATTACGCGAATGGAATGGTTTGCTATTTGAAGACAACGGGCTAGATATTGCCGCAGATTTGGCAAATATGGGCCCCCGCAGTGCGCTTGATTTCACAGGCTTTGCATTGGATCGTGTAGAACTGCATGAATGCAATTACAACTGGAAAACTTTTATTGAGGTCTATCTAGAGGACTACCACGTCGGCCCCTTCCATCCCGGACTCGGCCACTTTGTCACCTGTGATGATCTGAACTGGGAATTCAAAGAAAACTATTCCGTGCAAACTGTTGGGGTGTCCTCCAGCTTTGGCAAACCGGGTTCAAGTGCCTACCAAAAATGGCACGACGTATTGCTGAAATACCGTAATGGCGAATTACCTGATCGCGGCGCGATTTGGCTCACCTACTACCCCCACATCATGGTGGAGTGGTATCCGCATGTGTTGACAGTTTCCACCTTGCATCCCGTCAGCCCCAGCAAAACTCTCAATATGGTGGAGTTTTACTACCCAGAAGAAATCGTCGCATTCGAGCGCGAATTTGTCGAAGCGCAACAAGCCGCCTATATGGAAACTTGCGTCGAAGACGATGAAATCGCTGAACGCATGGACGCTGGTCGTAAAGCCTTGATGCAACGTGGAGACAACGAAGTTGGCCCCTACCAAAGTCCGATGGAAGATGGCATGCAGCACTTTCACGAATGGTATCGAAGAAAAATAGGGCTTGGCGCCCCATAAACCCAACAGAACAAACACTTTATGTATTCCACATTAATTTCAGTCAAAGAATTGCAAAGCTTACTTGCCAGCAACACCGATTGTTTGGTGTTTGACTGCACGTTCGAGCTGGCTAACCCGAGCGCTGGCCATGAAAAATATTTGGAGCAACACATAGCGGGTGCTTTGCGTGCAGATTTAGATACGCATTTATCGACACACAACGATGCTGACCGCGCCAACGGTGGTCGCCACCCACTCCCTACACCAGAAGTATTTGCAGCATGGTTGCGCAGCATGGGCGTCAACGACACCACGCAAGTTGTGGTCTACGACCGTAATGGCGTGAACTATTGCGGTCGCATGTGGTGGATGCTCAAGTGGTGTGGCCATGCCGCTGTTGCCGTGCTCGATGGAGGCCTGCAAGCATGGAACGCTGATGGTGGTGCAGTAGCAACTGGCCCCACAACGCCAAACCATGCCAACGTTGGCAATTTTTCTGTGCGTACACCATTGCTTGCCCTGGTGGATACCGCCACCGTGGCAGCCAATTTAAAAACATCGCAAACATTGATCGATGCCAGAGCACCCGCTAGGTTTCGTGGTGAAGTAGAGCCCTTAGACCCTGTAGCTGGACACATTCCGGGTGCTCTCAACCGTCTCTACAGCACCAACTTGAATGCGGAAGGTTTCTTCAAAAGCCCCAGCGAATTACGTGAAGAATTTGCATTGCTGTTAAATGGCAGGCAACCCAACACAGTGGTGCACCACTGTGGCAGTGGTGTGAGTGCCATACCCAATGTTTTGGCTATGGAAATTGCTGGTTTGGGACCCACGGGGCTTTATGCGGGAAGTTGGAGCGAGTGGTGCAACACACCAGGCATGCCCTGCGAAAAATCAACCACCAATTAATGTTGCGCCCACTCCCCAAGCGCAACCACCAAAGCAATACCCGCAAACAACCAGGCCACTTGCGCAGCAGTCTGGCGCGGTGACAAGCGTTTTTGCAATTGCGGAATCAAGTCTGCCAAAGCTACATAAATAAAGCTACTAGCAGCCACCACCAAAAATAGTGGCAAATATTCTTGTAACGCACCTACGAGTAGATAGCCTATCAAGCCACCCAATGCCGTCACACTCCCTGACAGTGATAACTTGATTAAAGCGGTTTTGGCATTGCCCAAGGACTGGCGCAACACCACCAGATCGCCCACATGGTGCGGCACCTCGTGCGCCATCACAGCCAAAGCGGCCGCTACACCTAAACGCGTATCTGCAACAAAAGCAGCTGCAATCAATATGCCGTCGCCAAAGGCGTGAACGCTGTCACCGAGCAAAACCGCCCAACTCCCGCCAGTAGGGTGATGGTGGTCATGTGCTTGTGAATGGACATGGTGGTGTTGTGCATGCGTGTGGTCATGTGCGTGTTCATGTCCGTGATGCCACAACTCGGCTTTGTCTAAGAGGAAGAAAAATACCAAGCCCATCAGCAACACGGCAAACAAGACTTGCGCAGAGACTCCCGCCGAAACAGACTGCTCGAACGCTTCAGGCAAAAGTCGCATGAAAGCAGTGGCCAACAGCGCACCGGCCGCAAGACTCAATAGGTGCTGGGTAAAGCGCGACAACAACGCATAAGCGAGCATTGCAGCCAACCAGACGCTACCCACTCCAGCAACCAAGGTTCCTATAAAAATAGCAATAAGTGTCATGGGCGAATCATAGGCACAAAGCCAACGCCTCTTGCGCGGCGACGCGGCCTTCGTCGGTGGGTATGACCCATACCTCAACAGCACTTTCACCTTCATAGATAGACTGAACAGAGTCACCCGTCGCAGCCATATTGAGCGCCGCATCCACAGACACACCTAAGTAGCGCAAACCGATCGCCACTTTTTGGCGCAGGATGGCGTCATGCTCACCAATGCCACCTGTGAACGCTAAAACATCAAGACCACCCACGCAGGCGGTCAAGGCACCAATCTCACGCACCACGCGGTGGGTGAATAAATCAATCGCAAAGTCAGCAGCTTGCGAATGAGACGCACGTAAGGTACGCATATCAGCGCTTTCACCAGACACGCCAAGTAAACCACTTTGTTTGTAAAGCATTTTCTGGATGGCGTCATGACTCCAGCCTTGCTCCATCAAGTAAAGCAAAACGCCTGGATCTAACGCACCACTGCGCGAACCCATCATCAAACCATCTAAAGCAGAAAACCCCATAGTGGTAGCGCAACTCTGGTGGGCGACCGTGGCACACAAACTTGCGCCATTTCCAAGATGTGCCATCACCGTGCGTCCTGAAGATCGGGGCGATACCTCTTGCAAAATTTGGCTAACGTACTGATAAGACAAGCCATGGAAACCAAAACGGCGCACACCCGATTGGGTGAGCTTTTTGTCAATCGCAAAAGTGGTTTCTAAAGGCGACAGGGTTCGGTGAAAGGCTGTGTCAAAACATGCTATCTGAGGAAGGTGCGGGAATGTTTCTGAAAACGCATGAATGCCCGCCAAGTTATGCGGCTGGTGCAAAGGCGCTAAAGCGTTAAGCGTAGCCAGTTGCGCTAAAACCTCGGGAGTGACTCGAACACTAGCCGAGTACAGTGAGCCACCATGCACCACGCGGTGCGCAATAGCTTGTAAAGCAATATGCGAGAAGTGTGTTGCGAGTAAATTTTTAAGCGCCAGAAGCGCGGCATCAAACGGCTCTGAACCTTTTGCAACCACAACCGCATCTTTCGTTTTTTGTTGCCCTTTGATCTCCCAACTTATGGTGGGATTGCCGGAAGGTTCTAAGCCTTCGATATTGCCCGTCATTTCGGCTTCGTCAACCTTGGCGGACGAAGCAATGACTGGATAGAGGGCGAACTTCAAGCTGGACGATCCAGCATTGACAGAAAGAATGCTCATGCCTGTTGTTTACGGTTGTGGTGAACCACCAATTTGACTAACAATGCTGATGCACTGCGCGCCATGGCTGTGTCAGAACGACTCGTCAAAGCAATTGGCACACGCGCCCCCAACACAATGCCTGCACCAGATGCGCCTGCCAATATTTCAACTTGCTTGATCATCATATTGCCCGCTTCTATGTGCGGCGCCACCAAGATATCGACTTGCCCAGCAACGGGTGAAACAATATGTTTGATTTGGGCCGCATGCGCAGATATGGCGTTATCAAATGCCAAAGGGCCATCAAGCACACCGCCTTTAATTTGTCCACGATCAGCCATCTTGCAAAGCGCAGCCGCGTCAAGCGTAGACGGCATGCTAGGGTTCACCGTTTCTACTGCCGCCAATATGGCGACCTTAGGCTCTTCCAATCCCATGACATGCGCAAAGTCGATCGCGTTTTGCACGATGTCCGCCTTTTCTGCCAGCGTAGGCGCAATATTGAGCGCGGCGTCAGTGATGTACAAAGGCTTGGGGTACATAGGCACTTGGCATCTAAAGACATGCGACATACGTCGCCCCGTGCGCAACCCTGGTTGCATGACCACCGCATGGATCAACTCATCGGTGTGCAAACTGCCTTTCATCAACGCTTCTAATTTTTTGTCTGCCGCCATTTGGGCTGCCATCTCGGCGGCAGCGTGGCTGTGGGGCACATCGATCACGGTTGCAGAGCTGATGTCGATATTGACTTGCGCTGCCAGCGCGCGGAGTTTTTTCTCAGGCGCTATCAAAACCGCTTTGATCAATCCTGCATGGTGTGCATCCATTGCGCCTTGTAAAGACTCTTGGTCACAAGGATGCACCACCCCGCACACCACAGCTTCAAGATGGGCACCTAAATTCAACAAATGGGCATGCTGACCAATCGGGTCAAACAAACTGATGGTGGGCGCATGGATACGCGCAATACGTAATTTCTTAGTGGGCGCCAATACGCGTGCAGAGCCAGACAACACCCGTTCATCTTTTTGATTGACCAAGGTGCACTCTAGATCAATCGCTTTTTTGTCATCATGCTTGGCAGAACAGGTGACAGTAACGGTCAATGTGTCGCCCACTCGTACAGGACGGCTAAAGCGTAAATTTTGCTCAAGGTAAATCGTTCCTGGCCCAGGAAATACGGTGCCCAACACAGTGGAAATCAAAGAGCCGCCCCACATGCCGTGGCCAATCACGCCGTGGAACAAGGTGTCGTTCGCATACTCAGGATCCATATGCGCAGGATTGGTGTCACCCGACACAGCTGCGAATGCTTGGATGTCCGCCATGGTCAAGGTGCGTTGTATGTAGGCAGAGTCACCTACGTCAATTTCATCGTAGGGGAAATTTTCAAGCCACTCATCTTGCGTATCGTTGGTTGTATTGGTGATGTTTTTCATATTTTTCTTTAGCGATCAAGCCATTGCGTGGCTACCAGCATCCACATAAATGGTTTGCCCCGTCATGCCAGAAGATGCATCGGTGCATAAGAAGCTGGCCAAATGTGCGATTTCGTCAAGTGTGACTAAGCGACCGAGTGGAGAGCGACGGATATTTTCTTCCATCAATGTTTCGAAAGACTCAATGCCGGATGCCGCGCGCGTGCGTATAGGCCCGGGAGATACAGCATGCACGCGCACACCTTGCGGTCCCAGTTCCATCGCCATGTAGCGCACCAAAGATTCCAATGCGGCTTTCACAGGTCCCATCAGTCCGTAATGCGGCACGACTTCGTTGGCGCCCAGGTAACTCATGGTGATCAAACTGCCGCCTTGGGTCATATGGGGCACACATAATTTCGCCAAAGAGGCAAATGAATGGCACGACACTTCCATGGCACGTGAAAAACCGGCAGAAGATGTATCCACCACCTTCGCATGCAAATCTTCTAAAGGAGCCCATGCGATGGAATGGATCACAAAATCGAGTCGTCCTAAATGGCCTACCGCTGCGTCCACCAATGCAGGCAGCGCTTGCGGGTTTTCGACATCGCAATTGACGAGGTGCATGCCCAATGGTTTCGTCAACGGCTCTACATAAGTGCGGGCTTTTTCATTTAAGCAGGTGGCCACTAACTCAGCACCTAAAAGATGGGCAGCGCGTGCGCACCCCCAAGCAATGCTGTGGTCATTGGCCACACCTAGGATCAATCCTTTTTTACCTTGAAGGTCAAATGGAAATGCAGATGCATTGTTTTGCAAATCAGCCATGGGCACTCTCTATCGAAAAATTAATCGTCATACCGCGTCATGACATATTCGCCTGGCGCATCACACAGAACCGACTTCGCTGCAATCTTTGGCGCTTGCACCATGCTTGAACTTTGCTGTGCTAACCATTCGCTCCATGCGGTCCACCAAGAGCCTTGGTACTGGGGAGCTTGCTTGAACCAATCCTCGGGTTCTATCCATTTATCGCCTTTGAAGCGGCGTTTCATTTGGTAGTCACGGTGTGGGTGACCAGGTTCAGACACGATACCTGCATTGTGCCCGCCAGAGGTCAATATAAATGTGGTGTCGGTATCGGTTGTTAAATGGATTTTATAAACCGAACGCCAAGGTGACACGTGGTCACGGATCGTACCCACCAACATCAATGGCGCCTGTATGTCCATCAAAGCAACGGAAGTCTTGTGAACACGAAAGTGCCCTTCCGCCAAGGCATTATTTAAGAACAGAGAAGTTAAATATTCGCCATGCATGTGCTCGGGCAAACGCGTCACATCTCTGTTCCAACTCATCATGTCGTTGGTGATTTCATCTTTGCCCAGCAAATACCGCTGCGTGCTACGCGACCAAATTAAGTCACGTGGATTCAGAAATCGGAAAGACTCTGCCATTTGCTTGCCTGTCAAGTAGCCAGTCTTCGCCATTTCTTTGCGCAAATTTTTCACTTGGTCATGGTCGATGAAAACACCAATCTCGCCCGGTTCAGTGAAATCGGTTTGTGCAGCCAGCAAGGACACACTGGCTAATTCAGGCAAAGGATGGACATAGTCGTACCCTTTTGCCATCAAAGCTGCGACGATGGACAGGAAGGTTCCACCCAAGCAATACCCCATGCTGTGCACGTGTGTGGCTTTGGTATGAATGCGCACTTGCGCCAAGGCCTCCATCACACCTTCAAGCAAATAGTCATCTAACCCTAAATGACGTAACGCTGCGTCTGGATTACGCCAAGAAATCATGAATACCGTGAAGCCTTGCTCCACCAAATAGCGCACCATAGAATTTTGTGGCGACAAATCCAAGATGTAGTACTTCATGATGCAAGAAGGCACTATCAGCAATGGCTCTTTATGCACTTGCGCAGTCTGGGCTTGGTACTGAATCAATTCGATCAGTTCGTTGCGAAACACCACCTTGCCAGGGGTTACTGCTACATCGCGACCGGGCTCAAAAGGCAATGGGTTTTCACCAATCGGAATGGCGTGTGTTTTATGCGCAAAGACTTCGCGTTGGTCTTGCCAATAATTTTGCAAGCCTTTAAGCCAAGACATACCCATGCTGTCCACGCCTTGGCGCATCACTTCTGGATTGGTCAAAAGCCAATTAGAGGGTGACAAAGAATACAAAGCATGCTGTCCAAAAAAATTGACCAGTTGCTGGTGGTGGGTGGACACACCATCAAGTTGAGAGCCTTCGTGCCACCACTTCTCAGTGGTTTTAAAGTTATCTTTCAATACCCGATAAGGCCATTGGGACCACGTAGGGTCTTTGAAACGTGGGTCAGTTTCTAGCTCTGCGTTGTTGGGGTCCAAAGTAGCGTGTTGCACTGAGTTTTGTAGCGCCGCTTGAAAAAAAGTCCATGCCTGTTGGGCACGCAAGAGTTGCTCGCCAGGTGAGCTTGCCAAGTGCATCAACCAATCACTAAATGCCAAAGTGATAGAAATAGGCGACATACCCTGCGTCAGGTCGGAGATCTTTTCGTCAAAGAACTGGTCCACCAATTTTGCAAAGGCTTGCATTTCTGATGTGGGATTTTGCTCAGTTGACATATTTAAGCTCTCGGTATTTGTATATGGATTGCCATGCTAGAGGCATTTCTTGACAAGACGCCTACAAAGCGCCTAAAACCCCATCAAAAACAAACACTTTTTGATAAATCGCAAGAAGTAGCCAATGATTTTCTCTTAATGCGCGACATCCCAATTAGCACCAACGCCAACTTCTGCCAGCAACGCAACTTTCAATTGCGCCACGCCAGCCATATAACGCGGCACCTCTTGTTTGACCCATTCCACTTCTGCTTCAGGCACTTCAAAGACCAATTCATCATGCACTTGCATGATGATGCGGGTGCCACGTTGCTCAGCGTCGAGCACGTTTTGAATTTTCACCATGCTCATCTTGATCAGGTCTGCAGCTGTGCCTTGCATAGGCGCGTTGATCGCAGCGCGCTCCGCTCCTGCGCGTCTGGGGGCTGCTGCACTGTTGATTTCAGGCAAATACAAACGCCGGCCAAAAACAGTTTGCACAAACCCTTGCGCTTTGGCTTGCTCACGCGTGTCATCCATATATCGCTTCACGCCTGCAAATCGTTCGAAGTAACGGGTGATGTAGTTTTTGGCAGCGGTGTTATCAATCCCTAAAGCCTTCGCCAAACCAAAAGCACTCATGCCGTAAATCAAGCCGAAGTTAATCACTTTGGCGTAGCGACGTTGCTCGCTACTGACTTGGTCGACTGGCAAACCAAACACTTCAGCAGCGGTGGCACGGTGCACGTCCAAGCCATCGTGGAAGGCTTTTAACAAAGCAGTGTCATCGCTCAAATGCGCCATGATGCGCAATTCAATCTGGCTGTAATCGGCGCTTGCAATCACACTGCCCGCAGGTGCCACAAAAGCCTCGCGCACTTTGCGTCCCTCTGGAGTACGAATAGGAATATTTTGCAAATTGGGGTCGTTGCTAGACAAGCGTCCCGTCACGGCAACCGCTTGCGCATAGTGGGTGTGCACCCTCCCCGTTTTGGGATTAGCCATTTGCGCCAGTTTATCGGTGTAAGTGCCTTTGAGTTTGCTCAAAGAGCGGTGTTCCAAAATTTTGGCGGGAAGTGGATAGTCTTGCGCCAATTTCTCAAGCACTTCTTCGTCTGTGCTTCTTGCGCCTGTTGCGGTTTTCTTGACAACTGGTAATCCCAGTTTGTCAAAAAATATTTCGCCTAGTTGTTTAGGGCTTGCTAAATTAAATGGTTGGCCTGCAATGGCATAGGCCTCATTTTCAAGCTCGACAATGCGTTGTCCTAAAGCGTGACTTTGCGTCGCCAATTTGGGGCCATCAATTAAAACGCCATTGCGCTCCACCCGAAATAAGGCTTCGCTACTTTTGATTTCTAAATCGTAAATAAATGCCAGTTGCGTATCGGCTTGCAAATGGGGCCACAGTGCAAGATGCACATCCATGGTCATATCAGCGTCTTCACAGGCGTATTCACTGGCGCGTTCAATTTCCACTTGCGCGAACGATATTTGGTGCGCACCTTTGCCGCAGACGTCTTCGTAACTGAGGCCTTGCCGCTCTACATGCCTCAGTGCCAGACTCGCCAAGCCATGGGGTTTATGCACTTCCAACACATAACTTTGCAACATGGTGTCGTGCACAAATCCTTGCACTTGCACGCCATAGTTCGCCATCACATGGCGGTCATATTTGATGTGTTGGCCTAGCTTCAAGGCATTGGGGTCTTCAAACCAAGGCTTGAGTTTGGCAATGACTTCTTCGAGCGGCAGTTGGTTGGGTGCGTCACCATAGCTGTGGCCTAGGGGTATGTAGCAAGCCTCACCCGGTTGCACAGAGAAACTCAAACCCACAATTTGCGCTGTCATCGCATCAATGGCAGTCGTTTCTGTGTCAAAAGCCGTCAAGCTGGCGTGTTGTATTTTTTCAAACCATGCGTCGAATTGCTCCCAAGTCAGCACACAGGTGTATTTTTTAGTTGTTACTTGCGAGGGCTGCGCCTTGATGTCTTCAAACAATGCGTCTGAGACTTGCGGCTTAGAGGACTTTGCAAATTTAGAAGTTGTTGCTTGCGCTTTTCCGCCTTCACTAGACTGGTCCGAAACATCGACCCCATCAGACATTGCGCGCGCGAGTCCTTTAAAGCCGTAGGTCTCATAAAAACTTTTAAGCCCTATCCGGTCTGGCGGGTTTAAGGTCAAAGCCTCAAGAGCGGGCAAAGTCGGCACATAGGCGGATAAATCGCAATCGGTTTTGATGGTGACAAGCTGTCGGCCCATAGGTAACCAATCTATCGCTTGCCGTAAGTTCTCGCCGACTACGCCTTTGATGGCATGTGCGTTTTCCAATAAGGCTTCGATGGAACCGTATTCCATCAACCATTTGGCCGCTGTTTTAGGTCCCACTTTTTGCACACCAGGCACGTTGTCAACGGTGTCCCCCACCAGGGTTTGAAAATCGATCATCAAATGCGGCGGCACGCCAAACTCAGCAGTGACGCCAGCGACATCACGCCGCTTTCCATTCATGGTGTCGATGATGGTGATGTGTTGATCGACCAACTGGCTCAAATCTTTGTCGCCGCTGGAAACAATCACCTCAATCCTTTGCTTGGCAGCTAGAACAGCCAAGGTACCGATCACGTCGTCGGCCTCGACGCCTGGAACATCTAAAACTTGCCAACCCATGAGACGCACTACTTGGTGAATCGGTTCGATTTGTGTGCGCAAATCATCTGGCATGGGCGAGCGGTTGGCTTTGTAGGCTGGATACAGGTCGTCCCGAAATGTAGGACCTTTGGCGTCAAACACACACACGGCGTAATCGGCCGGCACTTCTTTGCGTAGGCTTTGCATCATGTTCACCATGCCACGTATCGCGCCAGTCGCGGCACTGGCTGGGTCACCCGGAACTGCACGCAAATCGGGCATGGCATGGAAAGCACGGTAGAGATAACTGGAACCATCTACCAGTAACAAGGTTTTCTTTTCGGTCATATCCCACATTGTGCCGTGCACGAAACTGTGCCAACTACAATCGTCCGATACGTTTATTCCACCCCACTATGGCCGTTTTTACCGAAGTCTCTGAATCGCAAGCCCAAGAATTGCTTACCCAATTGCAATTGGGTGATTTACTTGAGCTCAAAGGCATTCAAGGTGGTATAGAAAACACCAATTATTTTTTAACCAGCAGCGTTGGCACCTATGTTCTGACGCTGTTTGAGCGCCTCACCCACCAACAATTGCCGTTTTATCTGCATTTGATGAAACATTTGGCGCACCACGGCATCCCTGTGCCAGACCCTGTGGCCAATTCAGACGGCGATATTTTGCTAACACTAGAAGGCAAACCCGCCGCTGTGGTCAACCGCTTGATCGGCAGCAGTGAACTCGCCCCAACGCCGCAGCATTGCCATGCAGTGGGCGATATGTTGGCGCGCATGCATTTAGCGGGTAAAGATTACAACCGCCATCAACCCAATTTACGTGGGTTGGCCTGGTGGAACGAAACTGTTCCTGTAGTGCTGCCATTTATGGACGCCTTGCAAAGTAGTTTGATTCAGAGCGAACTTGCTTTCCAAAACCATATTGCCCATTCTTGTGCTTACGCCGCACTTCCTCGCGGTCCTGTGCACGCAGACTTATTTCGTGACAACGTGATGTTTGAAGGCACAGGCAACAGACTGCAACTGACAGGCTTTTTTGATTTTTATTTTGCAGGTGTCGATACCTGGCTGTTTGATTTGGCTGTTTGCCTGAATGATTGGTGCATTGACTTAGACACTGGCGCCTTGCATGTCGATAAAACTGCTGCATTGCTTGCTGCCTACCAAGCGGTCAGGCCTTTGATTGGCGCTGAACGCCATTTACTGAACCCTATGTTGCGTGCTGGTGCATTGCGTTTTTGGACATCGCGCTTGTGGGACTTCCACTTACCACGTGAAGCCAGCATGCTTACACCCCATGACCCGGCACACTTTGAACGTGTTTTGCGTCAAAGATTGGCGCATCCAATCGGGCTGTCTACATGAAACTCAATGTCGTTGACGCGCGCACAGGATCCAAATGGGTTCGTCAAGGTATTCGCGTGTTTTGGAAACAACCCATTGCCATGAGCGGACTGTTTTTTCTATTCATGGCCATCATGTCTTTGTCCGCATTGCTGCCCATCGTGGGCAGTTTTATCGCACTGACTTTATTGCCTGCTGCCACCTTAGGCTTGATGGCAGCCAGCCGCGAGGTAGAACTAGGCAAATTCCCCATGCCTACCATTTTGGCGATTGCGTTTCGTGCCAGCAAAGAACGTAAGCACGACATGGTTGTCTTAGGCCTTCTTTACGCACTGGGCTTTGTTGGCGTTATGGGTCTGTCTGCTTTGGTTGACGGTGGTGGCTTTGCCAAGTTGTATCTCGTCGGTGGCAAGTTAGACGCAGAAACCATCATGGACCCGAACTTTCAAAATGCTATGTGGCTATCCCTCTTGCTGTACATGCCTTTGTCTATGGTCTTTTGGCATGCGCCTGCATTGGTACATTGGCATGGCGTGCCAGCTATCAAGAGCTTGTTTTTCAGTACCGTCGCATGTTTGCGCAACTGGCGCGCTTTTTTAGTATTTGGCCTGATGTGGACAGTGGTTTTCATGTCCACGGCTTTGATATTGAGTTTGGTATCGGGCTTGATGGGAGACGGTGAGTTGGTGTCCATGACACTATTACCAGCAATGCTGATGTTGGCCGCCATGTTTTTTTGCTCCACTTACTTTAGTTTTCGCGACTGTTTTGTCAGCGACACCCTCTACGCCTAACCCCATTGTTGGCCTGCCCCGCTAAGGCCAAGGCAAATGTATTTGGTTTTAAGACCTCTCAAACTTGCGTAAGTTTGGCCACGCTCAAAGCGAGCCATTTCAACCCATGGCGTGGGAAATTCACTTGCGCCCTTGCATCATCTCCAATGCCTTCCATACCCACCACCGTACCCTCGCCAAACTTGGTGTGAAACACCTGCACGCCAGAACGTACCCAGGCGTTGGGCCCGGTGACGGCGGATGCACGTTGCACTAAGGGCGCTGGCGCGCTGGCCTTGGCTTGCCAGTCGTTGTTAGTCCACGCCGGTTGTTGCCAAGCATTACGTGGCGAAGCGTGTGCATCGGCAAAGGCGGATCGGGCGGGGGTAATCCATTTGAGCGCATGTTCTGGAAGTTCATCAAAAAACCGACTCTTGATGTTGTAGCGTGTTTGACCGTGCAACATGCGGGTTTGTGAATGGCTTAAATACAACCTACGTCGCGCTCTGGTGATGGCCACGTACATCAAGCGACGTTCTTCTTCCAGTCCATCGTAATCATTCATTGAATTTTCGTGCGGGAACAAACCTTCCTCCATACCCGTGATGAAAACGCAATCAAACTCTAGGCCTTTGGATGCATGGACCGTCATTAATTGCACAGCATCTTGTCCCGCTTGCGCTTGGTTGTCGCCTGACTCTAGAGCAGCATGGGTCAAAAATGCTGCCAAGGGCGACAAGGTTTCACCCGTGTCGGGATTGATCATTTCGCCATTGACGGGCATGGCCACAGCGTCTCTTCCAAATCCTTCTTGAGTGACAAAGCTCTCCGCTGCATTGACCAGTTCGGTCAAGTTTTCGATTCGATCTGCGCCTTCGCGCTCGCTTTGGTAGTGCTCTACCAAGCCAGAGTGATCCAACAGTAGTTCAATAATTTGTCTAAGGTTTTGCCCTTGGGTTTGTTCGCGCAGAACATCGATTTTGGCCACAAATGCAGTGATATTCACACCTGCTTTACCCGTCAATGTGCTCACCGCGTCGTGCAAAGGGCAGCCCATCGCACGGGCAGCATCTTGTAGTTGTTCGATGCTGCGTGCGCCGATACCGCGTGGTGGGAAGTTCACCACGCGCATAAAACTGGTGTCATCACGTGGGTTCTCTAGCAAACGCAAATAAGCCAACGCGTGCTTGATTTCGGCGCGTTCAAAAAAGCGTAAACCACCATACACACGGTAAGGCATGGCTGCATTGAACAAGGCCGTCTCAATCACACGACTTTGCGCATTACTCCTGTAGAGCACGGCAATTTCGTGGCGGTGCGCTACGCCTTGTGCGCCATCGCCGTTTTGGCCTTCGCGCAAGAGTTGCTTCATTTCTTCCACCATCCACTGCGCTTCTGCGAAGTCGGTGGGCGACTCGTAAATGCGCACAGGCTCGCCCGCACCTTGCGTGGTGTGTAAGTTTTTGCCTAAGCGGTTTTTGTTGTGGTCGATAAGGTGGTTGGCGCTGTCTAGGATGTTGCTAAAACTGCGGTAGTTTTGCTCTAGCTTGATTTGGTGCTGTACTTGGTACTCGCGTACAAAGTCCGCCATATTGCCAACACGTGCGCCACGGAAGGCATAAATGCTTTGGTCGTCATCGCCGACAGCAAATACGGCACCGCCATCTTGAGCCACGGGACCTGCGAGTTGCTTGATCCATGCGTACTGCAATTTGTTGGTGTCTTGGAACTCATCAATCAAGATATGGCGAAAACGTCGGCGGTAGTGTTCACGGATTGGATCGTTGTCGCGCAAGAGTTCGTAGGATCGCAGCATCAACTCGCCAAAATCAACCACACCCTCGCGTTGGCATTGGGCTTCATAGAGTTCGTACAACTCTACTTTTTTACGCGTATCGGGATCACGCACATCAACATCTTTGGGTCTTAGCCCGTCCTCTTTGCACCCAGCAATAAACCACATGGTTTGTTTGGGTGGGAAACGTTCTTCGTCTACTTGAAACTGCTTACTCAACCGTTTGATAGCGCTGAGTTGGTCTTGGGTATCCAAGATTTGAAAAGTTTGCGGCAAATTGGCCAACTTCCAATGGGCACGCAAAAACCGGTTGCACAAGCCGTGGAAAGTGCCTACCCACATACCGCGCACATTGACAGGCAACATACCCGACAAACGCGTGAGCATCTCTTTAGCGGCCTTGTTAGTGAAGGTGACGGCCAGTACACCACCAGGGGAGACTTGACCCGTTTGTAACAACCATGCGATGCGGGTAGTGAGCACACGGGTTTTGCCAGAACCAGCGCCTGCCAGAATCAGCGCGTGGTCAGCAGGCAAAGTTACAGCGGCAGACTGTTCGTCGTTGAGGCCCTGCAGCAAAAGGGCTGAGGGGTGAGCGCTAGTAGGCGTTGGGGTGTCGACCCCCGATGGGAAATTCATAGGAAGATTTTAGAAGGCGCAGGAATTTTGCGGCAAAGAAGCGCTGTTAGAATCAACCACCGGGCCCAAGATTCTTGCGCTCGGTTTTTTATTGTCCGCAATTTGCGTAATAAAAACCCGACCAAGCCAAGCGCTCAATCTTCGAACGTTATTTTCTGGAGCTTGGGATATGGAAATTTTTGATTACGACAATATTTTGTTACTGCCACGCAAATGCCGCGTGGAAAGTCGGTCTGAATGCGACGCTGGCGTTGAATTGGGAGGACATAAATTCCGTCTTCCCGTCGTCCCCGCCAACATGAAAACCGTCATCGACGAGAAAATTTGCATCTGGATGGCCCAGAACAATTATTTCTACGTGATGCACCGGTTTGACTTAGACAATTTAAAGTTCGTGCGTGACATGCATGCCAAAGGCGTGTATGCCTCTATTTCTTTGGGCGTCAAAGGCCCAGACCGCGCGACTGTAGATGACCTACACGCCGCAGGCTTGACGCCCGATTTCATCACGATCGACATCGCGCATGGACACGCCGACAGCGTGCGCGACATGATTGCCTACATCAAGGCCAAATTGCCCAAAAGCTTTGTGATTGCGGGCAACGTCGCCACACCAGAAGCAGTGATCGATCTTGAGAACTGGGGCGCGGACGCCACCAAAGTTGGCGTAGGCCCTGGCAAAGTGTGTATTACCAAACTCAAAACAGGTTTTGGTACGGGGGGCTGGCAGTTGTCAGCGCTCAAATGGTGCGCACGTGTAGCAACCAAGCCCATCATTGCCGATGGTGGCATTCGCAGCCATGGCGATATTGCCAAAAGCATACGTTTTGGCGCATCCATGGTGATGATCGGTTCGCTTTTTGCTGGTCATGAAGAATCCCCAGGCAAAACTGTAGAAGTCGATGGCGAAATGTTCAAAGAGTATTACGGCTCAGCGTCAGACTTCAACAAAGGCGAATACAAACACGTCGAAGGTAAACGCATCTTGGAGCCTATCAAGGGCAAGTTAGCCAATACCTTGATTGAGATGGAACAAGACGTCCAAAGCTCCATCAGCTATGCCGGCGGTACCAAACTGATGGATATTCGCAAGGTGAACTACGTCATCTTGGGTGGTGACAACGCAGGCGAACACCTGCTGATGTGACTAAGCCGCGATCAGTTCACTGGCCAAAGCATGGATGCGGTGGCTAGGATTAGCAAGGGCTTCCACCACGCTGAAGTGCTGCAAGCCTGCAATCGCTTCAGCAACAGGCACATGGGTTGTGCCCCACGATTGCTGAATCATCGTGTTGTGGCGGATAAATTCTGGACTCTCTAGCGCACCGCACACTGAATAGAGTTTTCCATTTTTTGGCGCCGGCATCCAAGCTGGGCTATTGTTGAGTGACACCTCTTCTGTCAATCGCAAGCTCTCTTTTAAGAACGGTGTGGCTCGCACTGACTCCAACTCATACAAACCCGATATAGACAAGGCTTTGTTTGCCAAATCGTGCGGCAAGGCGAAGTCGTATGCGCGCCAATCGCAAGCCAAAAGCATCGTGACCAAATGACCGCCTGCTGAATGCCCGACCAAGGTGATGCGCTTAGGGTCTCCGCCGAATCGGTGCACATTGCGATACACCCAAGCTACCGCCTTGACCATTTGCATCGTGATGTGCGAGATAGTGACTGCAGGACACAAAGCGTAGTTAGGTACCACCACACAAGTCCCTTGTGAGGTGAAAGCAGGCGCCACAAATGAATGGTCGGCTTTGTCTAAGGATCGCCAATAGCCGCCATGGACAAACACCATAACTGGAGCACCTTTTGGAGAGTGCGTGGTGTTGGCTGGAAATATATCGAGGGATTCGTTTTGACCGTGTCCGTATGCCACGTCTTGGAAACAACGGTGTTCTTTACGGGCAAGGGCAGATGCATCACGCCAATGCGTAAAGTGTGCTTCGTATTCGGGCACTAAAGCACGGTTGTTGTACATGCTGTCGTACCAGGCGCCATCGTGTGTGGTTGTCATAATTTTTTCTCCATTCGAATTTGAATATTGGTCCAGTTGCGATTGCGAGTAGTACTGTCCTCGTACAAACTGGTGCTGTTGTAGAGGTTGTTGGTGTTATAGCTTAATGGAGAAAGGTTACTCAGCGTCAGACGCCAAGAAGTGTTGGGGTCGACGCGCCACAAACCATACACATCCATCACGCGTTTTTGGGACACGTAAAGCCATTGGTATTCACTGCTGTGGGTGGTGTAACCTGGGTTCATATTGATGTTGCCACCCGCCGTGAAAGGCATAGAGCGAAACCGATAGTCAGCCCCCAAGTTGGCCGTCATACTGGGTTGTTGGTCTAGCCGGTTATTGGGACCTGCAATATTGATGACATTGGATTCATAGAAGCTGATATTGCTGCGTATATCTACGGCAGGTGCATCCGCTACCATTTGGTTTAAACGAAATTTGGCTTCTAGCTCTATACCTTGGGTTATGGCATTGCCCACGTTTTGCGGAATAGATACATACAGCTGAGACGAATAGCCAGAGATGGTTTCTAAACTGGTGACGTTGCGAATTAAATTACTGACGCGGCGATGAAATACTGCAGCGCTCATCACGCCACCATCGGGTAAATAACGCTCCACAGCGACATCCAGTCCCAAAGCCACTTCCGGGCGTAATGCCGGATTGCCCTTGCTGCCAGGGTTGGTAGCGATATTGGCGTTGCTACCAACATCGTCACGTGACGGGGTGTAACGCGCTAACAAAGATTGCATCCATGGCGCTTTAAAACTGCGCGTTAGGCTCATGCGAATTTGGTCTCGCCCTTCTGGGTTGGGCTTCCACAGAGCATGTAACAAAGGAGAGAACACACCTATGCGGTTTGTCGCCTCAGTTTCACCGTTGTTACCGTAGGTGGACATTTGTTCGTAACGCAATCCTCCATGGCCCGACCAATTGGGTGTGAATTGTTTTTCGTCTTGTGTGTAAATGGCGTATTTGAGTGTGCGGGCTTGCATATTGCCGTCACCCTCGGTGTAGACAGGCTGTGCGGTTTGGGTCCGGCGCACAACCTCTATCTCTGCACCACTCACCCACTGGTGTCCACCACCCAGGACATTGGTGTACTTGCCGTTCAAACTCACGGAGCGGTCTCTGGTGGTCGCGCTTTGACTCAAAGATGGCAATACGGAACCGCCACCCGTTGGCGTTTGGTAAGTGTGACTGGTGCTATCCCAACCGCCCGTGTTGAACTTCCATTCCATGGTGCTATCTGCAGAGAGCTTTCTACGCCACTGGCCATTGAGCCGCGCCATTCCGAAGTTGCCGTCGCCACTGGTATTGGCGCTGTCGGTGCTGGCGGTGGATGTACCAGACACTGTTTGCGTTTGACTCAGGGCAATCGTCCCCGAGTTGTGCGAGCGCGAATAGACCACAAAAGGCATCAAGGTCAACGTCTCGCCAGGCTCACCTTTAAATTGCAAACGTCCTGTGCTGTTAAAACCATCGCGCGTACTAGATGAATCGTTTACACGCGTTCGCGCGAGTGTTGTAGATGTCGATGTGTATTGCCGTGACAGCACAGTCTCGCTGTAATCTGGCGTAGCGTTTTCGTACATCGAAAAGGTGAAATTGGAACTCCAGTTTTCAAATTCTTTGTACGTTGTGTATGAACCATTGGGCGAAAGATAACCCCCTTGCACAGAGGAACCCAATTTGAGTTCAGAGGGCATGCCACGACGCCCTTCGCGGGTAATGATGTTGATGGTTCCCGCAATAGCTTGCGCACCCGTCTCTGCAGTGGGTGCGCGGTATATCTCGATGCGTTCCACCATCTCGGGGGTAAGAGATTCAATCGAAAAACCTGGCGGTACACGCTGGCCATCCAACAAAATTTGTGTGTACCCAGCACTTAAACCTCGCATACGGACACCCCCGCCACGACCTGGGTTGCCACCTAAGGTGATGCCGGGCATGCGTTTTAAAACTTCGCCAATATTGGCGTCGCCCTGCTTTTCAATTTCTTCGCGACCGATCACGATCTTGCTGGCGGTTGATTCGCGGCGTTGTTGCGTGTCGTTGTCGCGGCCACTGGTGATTTCAACTTTGCCCATGTCGGTGACGGGTGCAGTTTGCGAATGCACCAAAGTTGTTGCACAGAGCACCAACGCTGCCAATACCCAGCGCACTGCAAAAACGCTATCAATCACTAGCAAAGGAATAGGCAACTGCACATAAAAAGTCATAAGCCAAAAGTTTAATGGGGCTTGAAAGCCCTTGCCGTGTAAAGTTCAGCTTTTATTGTTTTATTTGAGTATGGACCACGCATCAACGCCCCACGCCTACGAAATCAAGAGTGCGTCACTGCCTTTGGTAGCTTTTTTACTTAAAACCGCGGATCTTTCAGCCTTAGAAATTGACCTAGAGCGCCGCTTAGGTGTAACGCCTGAGTTTTTTGATAATGATCCCGTCGTTATTGATTTGAGTGGTTTGGATATCAGTACAACCTCGATCGACTTAGTCGGCGTATGCGATTTACTCGAAAAGTACCGTGTGGTTCCTGTTGCATTTCGTGGCGCAACAGACGGTTTGCACCACAACGCACAAGAAGCGGGATTGTTTGAAGCGCAAGAACTCCATATGCCAACTTCCAAGGTAGAAACAGTTGTGCAAGAAGTCATTCGTGAAGTGGAAGTCGTGCGTGAAGTGCAAGGTGCACACGAAAGTGCCATGGTGATCGATAAACCTTTGCGCTCTGGGCAACACATCTACGCCAAAGGGCGAGATTTGATCGTGATGGCTATGGTCAATCCAGGCGCTGAAATCATGGCCGATGGACACATCCATGTGTATGCACCTTTGCGCGGCAAAGCCATTGCGGGTGCCCGCGGCGATGAAACTGCGCGTATCTTCACTTCATGCTTAGAAGCGGAACTCATTTCTATCGCTGGTACTTACCGCACAAGCGACACACCTCTGCCCAAAGAAGTAGCTGGCAAAGCAGCACAGATCTCTTTGCAAGGCGATAAATTGGTAATGCAAAGGTTGTAAAATTGCAGATTGGATTTTTATAAGTAATTAAGGGTTTATTCATGGCAAAAATTGTTGTGGTGACTTCTGGCAAAGGTGGCGTTGGTAAAACCACCACCAGCGCTAGTTTTTCATCGGGTCTGGCTTTGCGTGGCTTTAAAACTGTCGTGATCGACTTTGACGTAGGTTTACGTAACCTCGACTTGATCATGGGATGCGAACGCCGCGTGGTGTATGACTTCATCAACGTGATCAACGGTGAAGCCACCTTGAACCAAGCCTTGATCAAAGACAAACAATGCGACAACTTGTTTGTACTAGCCGCCTCCCAAACCCGCGACAAAGACGCTCTCACCAAAGAAGGCGTAGAGCGCGTTCTCAATGACCTCAAAGGCATGGGTTTCGACTACATCGTTTGCGACTCCCCTGCTGGTATCGAAATCGGCGCGATGATGGCCATGCACTTTGCAGACGAGGCTTTGGTGGTTACCAACCCCGAGGTGTCCTCGGTACGTGACTCTGACCGCATCTTGGGCATGCTCAGCAGCAAAACATCACGTGCGATTGAAGGCGGCGAACCCATCAAAGAGCACTTGTTAATCACCCGCTACAACCCAAGTCGTGTTGAAGATGGTCATATGCTTTCGCTTGAAGACATCCAAGACATCTTGCGCATTCCTTTGATTGGGGTCATCCCAGAATCTGAAACAGTTCTGACTGCATCTAACCAAGGTTTGCCAGCGGTGCACCTCACCAATACCGATGTGTCAGAGGCCTATAAAGATGTTATCAGCCGCTTCTTAGGTGAAGAGGTTCCCATGCGATTTACCGAACACGTGAAGCCCGGTCTGCTCAAGCGCATCTTCGGGGGGAAATAAGCCGATGTCCTTACTTTCATTCTTGCTTGGCGAAAAGAAAAAAACCGCCAGCGTCGCTAAAGAACGCCTGCAATTCATACTCACGCATGAGCGCACTGGGCGTGACCCGCAACCAGACTACTTACCGGCCTTGCAGCGTGACTTGGTGGCGGTGTTGTCCAAGTACGTCAATATCAATCCGCAAGACATCAAAGTTAACTTCGAACGCCATGACAACCTTGAGGTGCTAGAAGTCAAAATTGAATTGCCTGACAGCGTTTAAAAAACGCATGAATAAAAAAAGCGTCCATCAGGACGCTTTTTTTTAGTCTGACTGCATTCAAAAGCTTGCAGCTAACTACTGGTAGTTGATTTTCTAATCAACCGCCCTTGCTAGGACGCTTGCCAGGATTCTTTTTACTGCGTGTAGAGACACCGCGCTCTAAACTAATGCGCTGGCCGCGACCGCCAGTACGTGCAGAGGTACCAGGTAATGGTGTTGGTGCAGGTGTGCGCTTGCGATCGGCTTCTGTAACGATTTTGTTGCCCATGTTGTTTTCCAGAAAAAATTAAGTGAGGCTATTTTATGTCGTATTCTTGCGGTTTTCACTTTGACTACAGCCTGTTATGACCACTATCGTTAACTATTACCTAGCTCCCCAAAGCCCTTGGACCTACCTAGGCCATCAGCGACTTATGAATATGGCCCAAGAGGCAGGCGCTCAAGTGCGGGTCATACCCATGGATTTAGGCAAAGTGTTTCCCGTTTCAGGTGGCTTGCCACTAGGACAACGTGCGCCGCAGCGTCAGGCTTACCGATTTGTAGAGTTAGAACGGTTTAGCAAGCATTTGCAGTTACCTTTGCATCTCAAACCGAAGTTTTTCCCTGTTGCGGGTGATGATGCAGCGCGATTGATCATTGCGGCGGATATGCACCACGGTAGCGCGCAAGCAGCCAAGTTGGCTGGTGCCGTGTTGTCCGCTGTGTGGACGCAAGAACGCAATATAGCGGATACCCAAACTCTTACTGAGCTTTTGTCTGAAAACCAACTCGAAGCCGCATGCTTGGAACTTTCACGCAGCGCTGAAGTGCAAAAACGTTATGACGCCAACACACAAGAAGCGATTGATGTAGGTGTATTTGGTTCACCCGCCTATGTCATTGACGGAGAGTTGTTTTGGGGCCAAGACC
>CANBZB010000019.1 GCA_947373745.1 Burkholderiales bacterium
CGTTGGCAAGTTACGGGCTTCACCTGCGATGCCACGTGGTCAGTCAGCCAGCTTTGTGAAGCGTCACAACTTACGCCACGGGTAGTGCAAGGACTGGTCGAGCCGCTCTGTCTGTCTGCTCTCAATATGCCTTTGCAAAGCGCCAGTGCCGCAGTTTTTTTGCGGGTATTGCGTGATGCGATGTTGAGCGGGGTGGGTTCTTCTGATCTGCTAATTCCCAAGACCGATTTGGGGGCGCTGTTTCCGCAAGCTTGTCTGAAATGGTTGCACCAGCGAGGGGCGCAGGTGCATTTAGGAAGACGGTTTACGCAAGATGATTTGGCGCGGTGGCTTGACGAGTCTGATGAAGCGCCATCTACCAAAGTTGTCAATGGGGCTTTGGTACTCGCCTGCCCCGCGTGGGAAGCAGCGCGTTTAACGCAAACGGTTGCGCCCGCTTGGTCAGCCCAGGCCCAAGCGATCTCGCATACCGCTATTGCCACGGTGTATTTGCAATGCCACGATGCGGGGTTTATTGGTTTGAATAGGCCCATGGTCGCCTTGCACATGCACCCAAACTCTCCCGCGCAATTTGTGTTCGATCGGAGCGTCCTCTGCCAACAACCCGGTTTACTTGCGGCAGTAGTCAGTGCTTCCGAAGGCGAGCGCGAACAAATCTCTACACAAGTGCAACAACAAGTGGCCGAGCAACTCGGCTTAAAGCAACTCAGCGTCGTTCAAACCGTAGTTGAAAAACGCGCTACGTTTGCGTGTTTGCCCAATACCTATGAAGGGCCCCATCATGCCGACATCAAACCCGATATGTTTATCGCCCCACATATCTTTGCCTGCGGCGACTACGTGCGCGGCCCCTACCCCGCAACCCTAGAAGGCGCTGTTCGCTCAGGCCTGCAAGTGGTCCGCCACCTCGGTTAAGTGGCGCACTGTCCAAGGTTGTGGCGAGTCGTGCGTCCACGGATGCCCTTGCGGATTGATCCACACTGAATGAAAGCCCGCTTCGCGCGCGCCCCACGCATCAGCATGGGCGTCGTCGCCGACGTGTAGGACTTGTCCGGCGTCTAGCGCCAAATGCGAAGTGGCTAGTTGGTAAATTTTTGCGTCAGGCTTTGCGACACCCGCTTCGTGGGCTTTGAATGCCGCATGAAAGTAAGGCCCGGCGGGCGTGACAAACACATCTGCCGTGCCATTGGATATGGCGACGAGTCGGTATTTGGCAGATAGGCGGGCCAAGGCTTCCGCCACGCCGTCATAGAGCGTGACGCGTTGCCTTGCGGCATGGAAGATTTCATACGCCTTGTCAGCCAATTGCGGATCGTCTCCCGCTTGGCGCATGGTTTCGCGAATCACTTCGCAGCGCAAATAGCCCAAGTCATGGGCTTTTGTCGTGTGTTTTGCCACCACGACTTGGCGAATGGCTTGTTTGACTTCTGCTTGCTGGGTCAACTCTGCCGTTTTGGGCGTGTGTGCCAGTAACCAGTCGAGTAAATCTCGCTCAGCGCCTGCGATGGTGGGCGCGACGGGCCACAGTGTGTCGTCTAGGTCTAAGGTAATCGCTTGGATGTGTGAAAGTGGGTGCATGTCTAGGCGAGAATAACGCATGCTTCAACCTCCCTTCGCCCAAGAGCCGCCTTTTAGCCACGGCCAAACCCCGCGCACCGCTGTATTGTTTTGTAACCTCGGCACGCCTGACGCCCCCACTGCAAGCGCCCTGCGTCGCTATTTGGGCGAGTTTTTAAGCGACCACCGCGTGGTCGAAATTCCCCGTTTGGTCTGGATGCTGATCTTGCACGGCATTATTTTGCGCATCCGCCCTGCCAAGTCGGCCTTGAAATACGCCAGTATTTGGACGGCTGAAGGATCGCCGCTCAAGGTTTGGACCGAGCGCCAAGCCCAAGCCTTGGACGCTGCATTTGCCAAACGCGACGAACAAGTGAGCGTGCGCTATGCCATGCGTTACGGCAATCCGTCGATGGCGTCTCAACTCGACGCCCTCAAAACCGAAGGCTTTACCCGTGTATTGGTTATGCCGGCTTACCCGCAATATTCAGGCACCACCACAGCCAGCGTGTTTGATGCAGTCTATACATGGGGCCAGCGCACCCGTTTGTTGCCAGAGTTTCGGTTTATCAACCACTACCACGACCACCCCGCTTACATCGCATCTTTGGCGCAACAGGTGCGTGCGCATTGGGCAGAGCACGGCCAAGGCGAACGTTTGGTCATGAGTTTTCATGGGGTGCCTGAACGCACTTTGCATTTGGGTGACCCTTACCACTGCGAGTGCTACAAAACTGCGCGTTTACTTGGCGAGGCCTTGGGGCTGAACAAATCGCAATACATCGTGACCTTCCAATCGCGCTTTGGCAAGGCGAAATGGCTAGAACCTTATACCGAACCCACCTTGGTTGCGTTAGCGGAACAAGGTGTGAAAAAAGTAGACCTGATCTGCCCTGGCTTTACCAGCGACTGCTTGGAAACGTTGGAAGAGATTGCGCAAGAAGCGCAAGAAGCCTTTATGCACGCGGGGGGCGAGCAGTTCCATTACATTCCTTGCTTGAACGACAACCCGGATTGGATTGAGGCGATGCACGCGATTGCATCTGTGCATCTTGCAGGGTGGCCTTTGGGCGCGCCTGATGCACAAGCACTAACGACTAGCCGTAATGAAGCAATATCGCGCGGCGGGGTTTAAAGCAGCTGTTTTTAAGGCTTGCTGGCTGATGGTGTAGCAGGCGTCGCTGGCGCAGAGGGCGACGTTGAACCAACAGGCGCAGATGTAGCAGCCGGCACCGATGAAGGTGCTGAAACAACCACGGGGCGAGGCGCACTAGGCCCAGCGCTTACAGGCGAAGCCACCGGGGCAGCAATTGGTGTCGAAGGGACTGATGAAGCCATCGCGGCTGGCGCAACCGCAGGCGCAACAGGCGCCGGCGCGAGACCCGAAGCAGCGTCGCTGGGTGCGGAAGCGGCGGGATCAGCCTGCTCTGGAGGCAACACTTGGATCGGTGGTGGTGGCTCGGCTGAGAGCGTCGATGCAGGTTGTTGCATGACAGCTGCCAAACCCAATGCAGCCACAAATAAAGCAATGATGAACCACAAAGAATTTTTAGACTTTGGTTTGTCCTCGCCATCCAGAGCGGAATTCGTCGATTTTTGAATCACAGTCGTTTCAATAGACGGCGATTTGAGATAGGGCTTTAATGCGGGGGAGGCAATGTCTTCTTGGTTAGTGTGACTGCCACGACCTTCAGAAGCAGAGAGCTCCGCTTGGGTTTTATCGACGGCTGCGTGGGCGGAAAGGTCAGTATGTGCTTCTTCGGCTGCACGGGGATGCGACTCTTCTTGACCAGCTGCCTCGTCCACCATTGGTTCGGGTTCTTGAATCACAAGCACGGACTGTGCGGGTAAGCCCAAAATACCACCGATTTTTTTGGCCGCAGTCAATTTCACTGTGTCGCTGTAAAAAGAGCTGGTACCGCCCTCTTCGATTTGTTTGACTTGTTTGTTAGACAAACACGCGCGCGTGGCCAAATCTGCCAGGGTCCACCCCAATTCTTCGCGGCGCATACGTAGCAATGCGCTGTTGATTTGTGGAGTGTGGCTGTCCATTTACTTGACCAACAAAAGTTCGCCTTTGATAGATGCGCCTTTTTGGACTGACAAGGTTTGATAGACCACATGTCCATCCACAGATGCAGACGATGTAACGATCAACTCGTTACAAGTGGCTGTTCCAGAGAACTTGCCTTTGATGTGCAAACTGCTACATGTGACAACACCTTCGACTTGGCCGCGGGCGCCAATAGTCAGTTCGTCAACTTGAATTTGGCCGTTGAGTGCACCTTCCACATGGATCGCGCCTTTAGCGGCGATTTCACCGCGGAACGAGAAGCCTTCGCTCAAGATAGAAGGCTTATTCGCGGTGGTGGTGATCATGTCCATCATGCTGCTTCGTGCGGCAGGGGCAGGAGTTGGTGCGGGTGCTGTGTTTTCAGGGGCTTCTGACGCCATTTCTTCGTCCTCAACAGGATTTGTGACAGGTCCATCCGTCGGCGGATTAACGTTGCTGGTTTTGGATTTGTTGAACATATTGTGCCGTGCGAATAACTTTCTGGGGATTGACAGGATAACCGCCAATCAAAATCTCTAAATGTAAATGCTTTCCAGTAGAGGATGAGCCTGTATTGCCGATGTTGCCCAATACTGACTCAAGTGTCACTTTGTCGCCCAACTTGACTTGCAAGTTAGCCATGTGTCCGTACAAAGACTCTACCCCGTTGGTGTGACGCACCACAACGGTATTGCCTAGTTGATTTTGAAACTCAGCCAAAACCACCACACCAGGTTTAACAGGGTGCACTTTCTCTTCGCCGGTTTGGCTCAGCATGTCCACCCCGGTATGGAAATGCGTTTGACCCGTGATGGGGTGACGTCGAATACCAAAGTCAGAAGAAACACTGTAATTGGGCACAGGCATAGCGCTAGGCAAGGAATACATCACTTCGCGCATGCCGCGGTTGCTAGAGAGTTCTTCAGCCACTTTGCCGCGCAGCAAAGGGTTGTCCTTCACATCGTCTTCCAACGCATAGCCCCCGTTAGCAGAGTTTTGCTGAATGATCTTGACGATTTTTTCGGTCAGACCAGAGGATTCGAGTTGTGACTTCATCGTCACGTTTTCTTGCGCCACGGCAACCATGGATGTGTCGACGAAGCGGCGGATGCTCATATCGCGATCACGGATGGTTTGGGCCAAGGCCACCATCTGCTCTTCGGACATGCTCAAACGATCAGGGTTGTCGTTGTCTGACACACTGCTGAGCAAGGCGCGATAAACCTCTTCGTGCGACCGCTCTAACTTAGCTCGGCTCGCCATCAAGCCAATGCTGGTAACGAGCAAAACACAAATCGAGGCCAACATAACGCCAGTGGCCAAAATGCCGCCACGGACTAAGAAGCTTTGTACGCGAGCACTGATATTGAGATAGTGCAGGTCGCCGTTTTGCTCCAAGATAATGCGCGCGTCTTCGTACTGCCGCGTCCATCCCTTGATGACCAAGCGTGGCACCAATGGAATACTTTTGAGGATTCGGTTAAACCGCATGACCCGCTGGGAAGTTAGGCCGCAGGTGAAGTGCCGACTTGAATCGCAGGACCATCAGCGCTTTGGCTGAGCGTACCTTCGATTTCGCCACCTTTTTCGATTTCGATTTCTGCGTACTGCACCTTGCCGGCGATCTTGCCAGTGGCGCGCACGATCAAACTCTTTTCGCTGATGATGGTGTTGTGCAACTGTCCACGCACGTCAATCACCTTGGCTGAGACGCGTCCGGTGATACGACCGGTTGGGCCAATCAGTACCTCTTCGGCGGTCAAGTCACCTTCGATCACGCCATTGATGATGGCTTTGGATGGGACGGTGAAAGTGCCTTTGACGACAACGCCGTCGCCAATGACGACGCTTTCGAGTGATTCTGATTGGTTAGACATATGGACTCCTTGCTGAAAATTTTAGCAAACAAAGTGCCAAAAATGCCGATTTGTTGGTTTTTTTGTTGTTTATTTGTGAAAAAAAATCTATGCAAAGCAAAGACTTAGGTGAATTTCTGAAGGTGCTTCCTAATCCACAAGCTCCGAACTGAACTACAAATCTAAAACCAGAACATTTGTCTTCGCGCGCGAGCAACAAGGCGTAAATTGGTCATTTGCGTCTTGCTCCTCAGGGGTGAGATACATATCGCGATGGTCAGGAGTCCCTTCCACAACCCGCGTCAAACATGTGCCGCAAATCCCTTGCCCGCATGAAATCGGAACATCGAGCCCTGCACCATGCAGGGCATCCAATGCTGATTGATCGGCAGCCACCGGAATTTCTTGACCTGTACTCGCTAACTTGACGGTAAATGCTGTATCAGCCATGGGCTGCCTCCTTGTTGATGAATATCTGCGCTGGTGCCATTTTTTGAAACACTTATTGGGCAATCTCTTGCGCCATTTCTTGCGCCAGCAATCGGTCGATCACCCGACGCGACTGCACGCCGCCGGCATCGATGTTGAGTTTGAGCAACTCGCGCGTGGGATGCGCCAGCAAGTTCTTTTGTTGCAACTCGAGCATCTGCAAGTCTTCAGAAAATATCTTGCCCTGCCCTTCACGGATAGACGCGGTCAACGCCGTATCTTGCGGCTGGAATTTGCGCGCCATGCCCCAAAAATACCAAATCGAGGTCTCGGTCTCGGGGGTGATGAAGTCGACCACTACGCTGTAAGCCTTGACGTGGTCGGGCGCGTGATAACCACCGTGGCCCGCATGCGCCACGCCCACCTCAATCATGACGTGGCTGGGCGGCGTGAAATGGCAAATCTGCCAGCGGTCGACAGGTACGTCATCGGCCAACTTATTGCCGCGCAAAGCCATCTTCCAAAAAGGCGGCGCGGTGATGTTCTCCATAAAACGGCTGGTGGTGACATGGTCGCCTTCCGCTTTGGTGACGCAAGGCACTTCGTCGATTTCCTTTTGCCCAATCGTGCTGGCATGCACATAGGTCTCATGGGTCAAGTCCATCAGGTTATCGACCATCAAGCGGTAGTCGCACGCGATGTGATAAAGCCCACCGCCATAAGCCCAAGCAGGGTTATCGAAAAACTCAAACTTCGGAATCAGGTCTTCACGGGCCTTGTCAGCTTGGCCTGGCCAAACCCAGACGAAGCCATAACGCTCGACCACAGGAAAACTGCGAATTGCCGGAAAGCCCCGCACACGCTGGCCGGGCATGGCGATGGTTTTGCCCTCGCAACCCATCTCGAGTCCGTGGTAACCGCAAACTAAATTACCGTCCTTCACAAACCCCAGCGAAAGCGGTGCGCCACGGTGCGGACAAAAGTCTTCCAAAGCAACTGCTTGACCTTGTGCGCCTCGGTAAAACACCATGCGCTCGCCACAAATCTTGCGACCCAAGGGCTTATCCTGGAGGTCGTCCGGCATGCACGCTACGTACCAAGTATTTTTTAAAAACATTGCGACCCCTAAAAAATTAAGCCCGCGCCACACCCAGCAACTGGTCAAGCAACTGCGGCTGCGACGCCAAAGTTTGCGCAGGACCTTGGTGCACCACACGCCCTTGGTCCAACACCACCGCTTGATGGCTGATCGCCAAAATCGCTTGCGGGTGCTGCTCGACGATGATGGCTGACAAGCCTTCTTCACGCGTGATGCGCGCAATCGCACGCAAAAGTTCTTGCACGATGATGGGCGCCAAACCTTCGAGCGGCTCATCCAACAAAAGCAAACGCGGATTCAACACCAAAGCCCGCCCCACCGCCAACATTTGTTGTTCGCCGCCTGACAGTTGCGTCCCCAAATTGGTTTTGCGCTCGGCCAAACGGGGAAAGAGTTCGTACACCCGCTCTGGCGTCCAAGCCGCATGCGCGCCTCGGTCTGCGCGCACAGCTTGCGCCACCGCGGTCAAGTTTTCATGTACGGTGAGAGACTTGAAGATGCAGCGCTCTTGTGGCACCCAGCCAATACCGGCTTCGGCGCGCTGAAAAGATGCCAGCGTATGCAATGGTTTACCCGCCAAAAATATCTGTCCGCCATGTTGGCGCGTCGCGCCAGCAAGCGTATCCATCAACGTGGTTTTACCTGTGCCATTACGGCCGAGTAACGCAAGCGTCTCACCTTCGGCCAAGGTCAGACTGATGTCGTTCAATACCACTGCCTCGTCGTAACCCGCGCTCAAATTTTCGACACGCAATAACTCAGACATGCGCACCCTCCCCGTGACCCAAATAGACCGCCTTGACTTGCGGGTCTTGGGCAATCTCAGCGGGCGTGCCTTCGGTCAACACCGCGCCATTCACGAGAACCGTGATGCGCTTGGCAAATTCAAAAACCAAATCCATGTCATGCTCAATCAGCACCACGGACACCTCTGCAGGCAAAGCGGAGACGGTATGCAAAAGCTCTTCACGCTCGCCAGCTGGGACTCCCGCAACAGGTTCGTCCAGCAACAACACGCGTGGTTCGCAAGCTAAGGCGATGGCCATTTCTAGCAAGCGGCGCTTGCCATAGGGCATTTGCTCCGTACGTTGGTGCATCACGTCGGTCAAGCGGAATTGCTCCAGCAACTGGCCACAACGCTCTACCACCGATGTGTTTTGTCCCAGCGCTTGCCACCACTTTGCGCCCAAGCCTCGGTGTTGCGAGACCACCATCGTCAAAGTCTCCAAGGGCGTCATGCCGCTAAAGAGTTGGTTGATCTGAAACGTGCGCACCAAACCGCGTCGCACCCGCTGGTGGGGTGCCAGGTCGGTGATGTCTGCACCCTCCAAGATGATGCGCCCTTCGCTTTGGGGCAAAACTCCGGTGATGAGGTTGATCAGCGTAGTCTTGCCTGCGCCATTGGGTCCAATCAAGGCATGGCGGGCGCCTTGGGTGATTGACAGGTTCACATGGTCGGTCGCAGTGATACCGCCAAAGCGTTTGACCAGTCCGTGGGTTTGCAAAACCACTGTGTCGTCAGTCATGCGCGTCCCATCCACGTCCAAGGCTTGAACAAGCGCTCACGCCCCACCATCACCAGTACCACCAAAAACAGGCCCATCCAAAACGTCCAGTATTGCGGAGTGATGCTAGAAATCACGTCGTGCATCAGCTTGAACACCACAGCGCCGACCACGCCTCCGTACAACCAGCCCACGCCGCCGATCACCAAGATCAACATCACATCGGCAGAACGCTCCAGCGCGAATACATCTAGCGATGCAAAGCCTGTGGTTTGCGCCATCAGTGCGCCAGCGGCACCAGCAACACCCGCGGCTATCGTGTAGGCCGCTGCCAACCGTGCAGACACGGGCACACCAATCGCCATCGCCCGCAAACGGTTGTCGCGCACCGCCATCAAAGTGGCACCAAAGGGCGAATGCACCAATCGGCGCGCCAAGAAAAACAGCACCAACAAAACCGCCATGGAATAACTTGCCGCCACTTGGCCCACCAAGTCGAACTCAAAGCGTCCAAGCACCGGGCCCATCACCACGCCTTGCAGTCCGTCGGAGCCACCAGTCAATCCGTCGAACTTATTGGCCAACTCAAACAAGATCAGCGCCATACCCAAAGTGACCATCAAGCGCGTCAAATCACTGCCCCGCAAAATCGTGGCCGAACATAACGCGCCCAACACGCAAGCCGCCACCGTTCCGACAGCCAAACCGAGCAAGGGGTCTGGATGTATCCATTTGGCGAACAACGCCGCTGTGTAGGCCCCGAAGCCCAGAAACGAAGCATGTCCCAAAGACACGATGCCGCTGTAACCCAGCACCAAATCCAGCGACACCGCAAACAGCGCCACGATGGCAATCTCGTTGATGATCAAAGCATGGTGAGGGAAAGCCCAAGGCGCTGAAAAAGCCAAGAGCCATAAAACTGGCTCCCACCATTGCATGGCAGATTTCTTCAAGAGAGGCAATTGCAAGTTCGCCAAATCACTTCCCCCCTTGCCGCACAAACAAACCTTGCGGACGCCACATCAAAATCGCCAGCATCAATGCATAGACGATAAACGCGCCTAACTTGGGCACGTAATATTTACCCGCCACATCGGCCACACCCAAAAGCAAAGCCGCCAGCAAAGGACCAGTGATAGACGAAGTGCCACCCACGGCCACCACGATCAAAAAGTACACCATGAATTTGAGTGGAAAAGTCGGGTCCAGCCCCAGCACCTCAGCACCCAAAGCGCCACCCAAACCCGCCAAGCCAGAACCGACCGCGAAGGTCATGGCAAACACCACATTCACGTTGATACCCATGCCTGCCGCGACGCGCGGGTCGTCCACACTGGCACGCAAGCGGCTGCCAAAACGGGTGGCCGACAAAACATATTGCAAGCCAACAGTTAGTGCCGCACACACCGCGATGATGAACAAACGGTAGTGCCCCATGCCCAATTCCCAAGGCGTGCCCGTGCCCAACTCGGTACGGCCTTTTAGCCACTCAGGAAGTTGCATGATTTGCTGCTGCGACCCCAGGAAGTAATCGACCGAGGCCACTGCCATGAAGGCCAGCCCGATCGAAAACAGCACCTGGTCCAAATGCGGCTTGCGATACATCGGGCGATACAAAGTGCGCTCTAAAACAGCCCCTAGGATCGCCGCACCCGCAAAGGCAATCGGCAAACAGACCAAAAAAGGCACATCAAACCGCTGCATCAGCACGACGGTGAGGTAGCCCCCCACCATGGCAAACGCACCATGCGCGAGGTTGATGAAATTCATCAACCCCATCGTCACCGACAGGCCTACGGCAAGAATGAAAAGCAGCATGCCGTAGGCAATGCCGTCAAACAGAATCGTCACAGGGGCTTATTTGTTTTTACCAGGGTCTTTGACGTCTTTGAGGGTTTCAAACTCTTGGTTATAGAGTTGACCATTGACCTTCTCCACCTTGCGGATGTAGATGTTGTGCACCACATCACGGGTTTGCGCGTCGATGAACATCGGGCCACGTGGGCTCTCAAAAATCTGCCCCTTCATCGCTGCGAGCAAGGCTTCGCCGCTACCGCCTTTGGTGGCTTTGGCAGCCTCATAAATCACGCGCATGCCGTCGTAACCGCCGACCGCCATAAAGTTGGGGCGCAAACCTGCATTGGCCTTCTCAAAGGCTGCGACAAACTTCTTGTTGACCGCAGAGTTGTGTGATGTCGAATAGTGGTGCGAGGTCACCACACCCACCGCCACATCGCCCATGCCGTTCAAAATGTCGTCGTCGGTAATATCACCAGTGCCGATCAACTTGATGCCAGCCTTGTCCATGCCGCGCTCGGCAAATTGCTTCATCAGCGCTGCGCCCGCACCAGACGGCACAAACACAAACATCGCGTCGGGCTTCAGATCACGCACTTTTTGCAGGAAAGGCGCGAAATCAGGGTTGCGCATGGGCACGCGCAAGGTATCGACCACTTGGCCGCCATTGAACAAGAAGCGGTCTTTGAAATACTTTTCTGCGTCAATACCCGGGCCGTAATCCGACACCAAAGTGACGACTTTTTTGATGCCGTGGTTCGGCGCCCAGTCCGCCATACTGACCGAAGCTTGTGGCAAGGTGAAGCTGGTGCGAATAATGAAAGGCGAAGCCTCGGTGATGCTCGATGTAGCAGCTGCCATCACCACCAACGGTGTTTTGCTTTGGGTGGCAATGGGCGCAGTGGCCAATGCCAAAGGCGTCAAACCAAAACCGGCCAACACATTCACTTTGTCGTTAACGACCAATTCTTGGGCGATGCGCTTGGTCACGTCGGGGGCGCTGGTGTCGTCTTTGACGATCAGTTCCACCTTTTTGCCGCCCACGGTGTCGCCGTTTTGGGCCATATACAGACGCGCTGCGGCTTCAATTTGCTTGCCTGTGGAGGCAAAGGGGCCGGTCATAGGCAAGATCAAACCGATCTTGAATTTGTCTTGGGCCATGGCGCCGCCGGCTGTGCACAGCATGGCGGATGCGATAGCGGACACGATAAATGCGCGTTTTTTCATCAAAGGAGTCTCCAAGGGGAAAGAGGGGAAGTCGCTTGTGGGCGAGATGCAAAGGTGCGTACTTTAAACTGTCAGGCTGTTTAGCGGTGTTCGGGCACCCCAAATTCCCTGCTCAGCCCGCATAACGCGCCTTACTTATTAAGGATTTTTCTGCATGAAACGTCGATCACTGCTTCTGGCTGCGCCTTTGGGCTGGAGTTTGGCAAACATCAGCATGGCGCAAACCGCCTATCCCAGCAAACCCATACGCTATATCGTCCCTGTCTCGGCCGGCGGTGGCTCCGATATGGTGGGTCGTACCGTATGTGAACGCCTAGGTCGTGTGCTCGGACAAACCATTGTGGTCGACAACCTGGGGGGCGGTGGCGGCGTAATTGCTTCCCAAGCCACAGCCCGTGCCCCGGCAGACGGCTACACCTTGATGCAGGGCTATGTCGCCACCCATGGCACAGCACCCGCCACTCGCAAGTTGCCGTACGACGCGATCAAAGACTTCACCCCCATTGGCATGATTGGCAGCACACCCAATGTGTTGTGCGTCCCCACTGCCCTCCCTGTGCAAGACATCAAAAGTTTTCTGGAATATGTGCGGCAAAACCCAGGCAAGGTGTCTTACGGCTCTTCTGGCGCTGGTTCATTGACCCACCTCACCGCTGAGCTGTTCAAACTGCAAACGGGTGCATTCATGGTGCACATTCCCTACCGAGGCATCGCGCCCGCCACGACGGATTTAATTTCAGGCCAAACCCAAGCCATGTTCCCTGGACTGGCTGCTGCACTGCCGCACATTCGAGGCGGTCGCATTCGCGCCTTGGCCGTGACGGGTAAGCATCGCCACTCACAACTCAAAGACGTTCCGACTCTCGAAGAAGCTGGCCTCAAAGGCTTTGATGCACAGCAGTGGTACGGCATCGTCGGTCCTGCCAACATGCCTGTCGCCATCGTCAAGCAAATCAATGAAGCTTTAGGCAAAGTCTTGGCCCAGCCTGACTTCAAAGACAAACTCTCGGCAGAAGCTGTCGACCTGTTTCCTATGACGCCTGAAGCATTCGGTGCGTATATGAAAGCAGACATTGCACGCTGGACGGCTTTAGCCAAAGAGCGGGGCATCATGTTGGATTCTTAATATCGATTTCATTTCTTTTCCACTTTAATTACAACTTCACTTTCTTTTCAAATGGCTACCAACACCACCGTCGTCGCAGACCACAACGCTCCCGCAGTCACCCAAATCTTGGCCGAGTTCGTCGCCACCCATCCATCAAAAGGCTGGTCCGATACCGTCGACCACGAAGCGCACCGCACGTTTTTAAATTGGTTGGGTTGCGCGATTGGTGCAAGCGACCATACTGCCGCGCGCGCTGCACTGGCTGCTGTCAATATGTTGCAACCTGCACCGCAAGCCAGCATCGCGGGTCGCAAAGACCGCGTCGACATGGCAAGCGCTGCGTTAATCAACGGCATCACCTCGCACACTTTTGACTTTGACGACACCCACCTCAAAACTATCATTCACCCTGCGGGCCCGGTCGCTTCGGCTTTGTTGCCATTGGCTGAACACATGGGCGCAACAGGTCGTGAGGTAATCGACGCTTTGGTGCTCGGCATCGACGTCGCATGCCGCATGGGTAATACCGTCTACCCCGAGCATTACGACCGCGGTTGGCATATCACAGGCACCACGGGCATGCTGGGATCTGCCGCAGCGTGTGCCCGTTTGCTCAAACTCAACACCCAACAAACTGCCATGGCCTTGGGCATTGCGGCATCGCAACCAATTGGCTTGCGCGAGCAATTTGGCACGATGACCAAGCCTTTCCATCCTGGCGCTGCAGCGCGCGCAGGCTTGATGTCTGCTCTCATGGCCAAACACGGTTTCACTTCAAGCGGCAAAGCGCTAGAAGCGCCACGTGGTTGGGCCCAAGTGGTCTCCACCAAATACGACTGGAACGAAGTCACCGACGAACTCGGCAAGCGCTTTGAAATCAGTTTCAACACTTACAAGCCATTTGCATGCGGCATCGTCATCCACCCCAGCATTGACGCTTGCGTGCAGTTGCGCGAGCAAGGTGTCAAGGCAGAAGACGTGGAACGCATCGAATTGCGCGTGCACTCTTTGGTACTCGAACTCACCGGGAAAAAAGAGCCTGCTGATGGTTTGCAAGGCAAATTCAGCGTCTACCACGGGTGCGCGGCGGGCTTGATTTTTGGCCGTGCAGCGGAAGAAGAATTTGACGACCACATCGTCACCCGAGAAGACGTGGTCGCCCTGCGTCGCAAGGTGCAAGCCACAGTGGACAACAGCATCCGTGAAGAAAGCGCTGACGTCACCGCCATACTTAAAGACGGTCGCAAAATCCATGTCTTTGTCGAACACGCGATTGGCTCCGTCCAACGCCCCATGACCGATGCCGCGCTGGAAGCCAAATTCCACGGCATGAGCGACGCTGTGATTGGTGCAGACAAAACCAACGCGCTCCTCAAAGCGTGCTGGAACTTGGGACAAGCGGCTAATGTGCAGGCCTTGGTTGCACTCACACAGGCTTGATATATGACGACACCTACTGCTAACAAAGTCGGCCTCATCGGATTAGGCGCCATGGGCTCTGGCATGGCTGCTTCGCTGCGCCGCGCCAGCTTCGACGTGCACGTCTTCGATGTGCGCCAAGAAGTCGCCGATCAATTTGCCAAGGATGGCGGCCACGCCTGCAAAAGCGTCGCTGAGCTCGGCGCAGCATGCGACGTGGTGGTGAGCGTAGTGGTCAATGCGGCACAAACCGAAGCGGTGTTGTTCGGCCCCAACGGCGACGGTACAGGATGCGCCGCCGCTATGCGCGCGGGTAGCGTGTTTGTGATGTGCTCCACAGTCGACCCTAATTGGTCGGTGGCGCTAGAGGCTCGGTTAGAAAAACTAGGGCTTTTATATGTTGACGCACCCATCTCTGGTGGTGCAGCCAAAGCCGCCAGTGGCGAGATGACCATGATGACTGCCGCCAAACCAGCGGCTTATGCCAAATGCGAAGCCATGTTGAACGCGATGGCGGGCAAGGTCTACAAATTGGGCGACCATGCTGGGGCTGGGAGCAAAGTCAAGATCATCAACCAATTGTTAGCGGGCGTGCACATTGCGGCTGCCGCTGAAGCCATGGCTTTGGGGTTGCGCGAAGGTGTCCATCCAGATGCCTTGTACGACGTCATCACCCACAGCGCCGGCAACAGTTGGATGTTTGAAAACCGCATGGCCCATGTGCTGGCTGCCGACTACACGCCTCTATCTGCTGTCGATATTTTTGTGAAAGACCTCGGGCTTGTGTTGGACATGGCACGCGCCAGTAAATTTCCGCTTCCCTTGTCGAGCACTGCGCACCAAATGTTTATGCAAGCGTCGACCGCTGGTTTCGCCAAAGAAGACGATAGCGCTGTGATCAAAATATTCCCTGGCATTGAATTGCCGCAAGCGAAAAAATAAATGCCCAAACCACTTTTATTAGGTTGCATCGCCGACGACTTCACAGGCGCTACCGATTTAGCCAACAACTTGGTCCGTGCGGGTATGCGCGTGGTGCAGACGATTGGCGTTCCTAACGCACCCCTATCGGCTGAAGTAGACGCCGTAGTTGTTGCTTTGAAATCGCGCACTATTGCGCCTCAAGATGCTGTTGATCAATCGTTGCAAGCCTTGCAATGGTTGCAAGGCCAAGGCGCAGAACAAATATATTTCAAATACTGCTCCACTTTTGACAGCACGGCACAAGGCAATATCGGCCCTGTCACAGAGGCTCTGATGCAAGCGCTGCAAACTGACTTCACCATCGCAACCCCTGCGTTTCCAGACAACGGACGCACGGTTTTTAAGGGCTATTTGTTTGTGGGCGATGTGTTGCTCAACGAATCTGGCATGCAACACCATCCGCTCACACCTATGGTGGACGCCAACTTAGTCCGTGTGATGCAAGCACAGTGCAAAAGCAAAGTGGGTTTGCTCAGTCATAAAACTATTGCGCAAGGTGCCACAGCCATCCAAGAAGACATTGCCAATTTAAAACAACAAGGCGTGCGCATCGCCATCGTTGATGCTGTCTCGAATGACGACCTGATGCGTTTAGGCCCTGCACTCAAAGGCATGCCTCTGCTAACTGCGGGTTCTGGTGTGGCAATTGGTCTTCCACAAAACTTTGGGCTCACGCCCACACCGCAAGCCAGCGTATTGCCAAAAGCTTCTGGTCTGCAAGCGGTTGTCTCAGGCAGTTGTTCACAAGCCACCAACCGACAGGTGGCGCATTTCAAGGCGACTGGTCGTCCCGCTTTTTTAATCGACCCCTTGAATTTGAAAGGCAGTTGGCAAGATTTAGTCAAAGAGGTCCTGGCCTGGGCCCAAGGCCATTTGGCGTCTGGCCCTGTGTTGGTCTATTCCACCGCGACACCGGAGTCCGTGCAAGCTGTGCAATCGCAATTGGGCGTGGAGGCCGCTGGCCATCAAGTAGAACAAGCTCTAGCAGCTATTGCGCGTGGCTTGGTTGAACTAGGTGTGCAGCAAATGGTGGTAGCTGGTGGTGAGACATCAGGCGCATGTGTGCAAGCTCTCGCGATTGAGCAACTACAAATCGGTCCGCAGATTGACCCCGGTGTGCCTTGGTGCCATGCGCATACGCCGATGGGCAGCGTGCATATCACTTTGAAATCTGGCAATTTTGGTACCGATGATTTCTTCACCAAAGCCTTTTCCTTTTTGTCGCCACACCCATGACCGCTTTGACCACCTGTGCCGCACTGAGCGAGACACACGCCCGCGAAGAGATATGCCGCGTCGGTAAAAGCCTGTTTGACCGTGGCTATGTACATGCCACGGCCGGCAATATCAGCGTGCGTTTAGACACTGGTTTTTTAATCACGCCGACCGATGCGTGTTTGGGCTTTTTAGATCCTGCCAAGTTGTCTCTATTAGATGCCCAAGGACACCACGTTAGCGGTGATAACCCCAGCAAAACGATTGCATTGCACCGTCGTATTTACGATGCATCCGTTGCGTTTGACGCTGGCATTCGCTGCGTCATTCACACACACAGCTCGCACTGCGTGGCCTTAACCTTGGCAGACAACGATCAAACTGCAACGCGCAGCAGTTTTGCAATGAACAAAGAGTTGTTGCCACCTATCACCCCTTACTTTGTGATGAAAGTCGGCCACGTGCCAGTGATTGACTATCACCGTCCGGGTGCTGTGGAAGCTGCAGAAGCCGTGGCGCAAACCATTACCCACTATGGCGAGCAAGGCACGCCCATTCGCGCTGTCATGTTGTCTCGTCTGGGACCAAATGTGTGGCACAACTCGCCTGCAACTGCCATGGCTGTTTTGGAAGAGCTTGAAGAGACGGCTAAGTTGATGCACCAGGCTACCAATCCCATCGCACCGCTGACTCCCAAACAAATTCAAGAGTTGCGAGAGACTTTTGGTGCCAAGTGGTAGCCACTTCACAAACACCCTGTATTCCAAGTATTTTTTAGGAACGTTTATGCCTCAATTTGCTGCCAATCTGTCCATGATGTATCCGGAGTTGCCATTTTTAGACCGCTTTGAAGCGGCTGCAAAAGATGGATTTAAAGCCGTGGAATTTTTATTTCCTTATGCATACGCACCAGAGGAATTAGCCGCTCGGCTCAAAGCCAACAACTTGCAACAGGTGCTGTTCAATGCACCCCCCGGTGGAATTGATCCCGCAAGCATTGACCAAGCTTGGAACAGCAACACACGTGGCACTGCCAGTATTCCCGGCAGAGAAAAAGAATTTCAACAAGGCGTTGACATGGCATTGCGTTATGCCCAAGCCCTGCACTGTCCGCGTATCCATTTGATGGCCGGCTTGCTGGGAACTGGTCAAACGCACACCACCAACCGTGCCACTTACGTCAATAACCTACGGTGGGCCACAACGCTCGCAGCCACGCAAGGATTAGATGTGTTGATCGAACCCATCAACACCCGTGATATTCCGGGCTTTTATTTGAATCGCCAAGACCAAGCACACAGCATCATTGAAGAAGTTGGTGCCACCAACCTCAAAGTGCAAATGGACCTCTACCACTGCCAAATCGTCGAAGGCGATGTCGCGATGAAAATTCGCCATTACCTGCCTACGGGCCGTGTTGGGCATTTCCAAATTGCTGGTGTGCCCGAGCGGCATGAGCCTGATGTCGGCGAGATCAACTATCCCTACTTATTTGATGTGATTGACGAAGTTTCAAAGACGTGTCAATGGGAAGGCTGGGTGGGTTGTGAATACAAACCTAAGTTGGGCGGACAGCCTGGGGGAACGCGTGCTGGCTTAGGCTGGTTTAAAAAACTAGCTTAGATCTGAAACACCTGCGTTTGGATTTTGCGCAAAAGTCTTCTCATGTGAGAAGTCTTGATAGGGGCCACATCAAATAGAGGCTTATCGAGCTGGCTGTTGACTGACTTCTTCAAAAAACGGGTAGTTTCTTGGCTGACAGTTTCGCGCTCGTTATCGATGGTGATCATGTGGTAGCTATCACCCAGGTAAATAATTTCTTTTTCTTCTGAGTTTATTTTTCGGTAAACCCACTCCGCATTTCGAATATGCACGACTTCATCGTCGACTGCATGTACAACCAAGGTGGGGCAATCGATCAAATGGGCGTTGGCACGCGCCTCGCGAATCAAAAGTTGGCCTTGCTTAATCAGGTCAAAGCGAATTTCACCGACGCCTGATTCCGTAATATCTTTTGACTTCAACGCCGCCTTGATAGAGGCCCGCATTTCTTCATTTTTAACGCCATAGGGCTCTGACTCCTTCATGCGGTAGCTGTTCACAAAGGGCAACCAATTAGAGAAATTTAGAAGAAAACGATACCAAGGCATGCTCCAGCCGTCATAGGCAAGCGCTGCGGATAGCAGCACTAGACCCGCTAAAGGCCTTGGATGCCGCTGCGCGGCAACCATGGCAAGCACAGCACCCATGGACAAACCAACAAGACTCACAGTTGTATATTTTTTTTCAAGTTCCCATATTTGGGCGAGCACTTGGTCTACCCATACCGACCAATTTTGGGACGGCGTGTCATGTGTGTAACCTTCAATGCAAGCCACCACAACGGAAAAGCCTGATCCATGGAGATCTTTAGCCAGTCTTTGTAATTCCATTTCGTTGGCACCCAAGCCGTGTAACATCAGAATACAACTTTCTCCCCCTTGGAGAAGCAACGTTGGCGATGATTGATCAGAAATAGACATGCGTATTAAAAATTCAAAATATTGGGTGCCTTATCCACTGCATAAATCGGTGGTCGGTGCGACTTTTATTTTGCTTGTTTCTCTTTTGATTCGTTTAGCTGTACACGAGACGATTGAACCCTATGCACCGTTTCATTTTTTCATCGTAGCATGTATTGTTATTGCTTATCTTTACGGCTACAAATTAGCGATCTTGGGGTTGCTTTTGAGTACCGCACTTGGCGGGTATTTTTTTATCAAGCCCTACGCCACCTTTGGTAATCCTGCATCCTCTGATTGGCTGCAATTTTTTAATTTTGCTGGCGTCACCGTTGTTGCAATTTTGGTGATTGAAAATTTACAAAGAAGTATTTACAGCCGCAACCTAGTTCTCAAGGTGATGCAATCGCGTTACCGCATCGCCTTGCTGAATGACAACGACCAAATGTTTGTTGCAAAAAAAAATAACGCTACGTGGACTCTATTACAAAAATTACTCACTACGTTTGATGACATATTACTTTTGCAGTTTGCAGATGCAGATATCAAACTACAACCACTATTTTTTGAAATTTGTCATTTTTCTGGCAAAGCTATCAATAGCAACGATTGGCAACATTACGTACACGGAGACGATCTCCCTTATCTGCTGCAATTATTGGCACGCAACGCACACGATGCACAGCCCGAGGTCACGTTGACATTGCGTCTCAATCAAACCACCGGGCAAGTCGCGCGCAAGTGCAAATTAGAAAGTTATATTTTTCTTGACCAGCCACTCAAAGTATTGAGAGTGGTTACATAACGCCGCAACCCAAGCTAGCGTAGTTCGTCCTCACTTGGCTCAAAGACAAAAGAGAACAGCGCCATTAGTCGATGCACCCAAGGATGGCGGTGCCTAAAGAAGACGCTCGTCTCCTGCAATGAACATCCCAGTGCCTTTTTAAATTCGTAGTGGGTTTCGCCTAGCTCCACTTGCTCACATTCCAATTCAATAGCCAGATCAACTACACGAATAGCAAGCGCAAAGTAAATGCCATGTGCACGGTTATATGCGTCGTCAATGCCAATATATTGGGCAACCATTCGCTTGTCTTTTTGTAAGGTTTGTACAAAGCCCACAACCTTTTCTCCCAGATAAGCCAATACATATTGGCTGATAGGCGCGGTAGACACAAAGTAGTGAAGGTCAAGACGTTCAAACTGAATTTTGGATCTGGCATGCACCTTGATGTAGAGCTCATGTATCAGTTGAGGATAAGGATCGGGCAAACCTTTCAATATCTCAAAGCGCAAGGCTGATGCTTTTTTTCGCTTACGCCGGATATTGCGGCGGCGTGCACTTGACAGGGCGTCCCAAAAATTTTCTCTCAAAGTCAATATTGCTACCGGTAAGCCTTTGGCTTGGACAAATCCAACGGCGGGCGTATTGGGTTTAAACCCTTTTAGCGATACGACAGGAGCCAATTGCTTCAATGCCAAAAAGACTTGCGCCATAAGTTCTTCACTTACAGATCCGTCAATTTTTCCAAATGCCGCGCAAGGATGGCCAACACACGCCATTCGAAAACCTGCATTACCCAACAAGCGTTTTAACCACCCGTCTTCCAACATCGTGTTGATTTTGAAATCGGTCAAGAAATACGGCACAGTTGCTATGACTTCGCCTGCCCTACTAGCAACCAAATAGCCAAAATGAAAGCCAGGTATTTCGCGTTCTTGGGTTGCTGCGTAAAAAGCCCCACCTAAGACCTCATGCGATAAAAAGGCTGGGGGTGTTTCCGTAGTGTGATGCAGAACCAGTGGCGCAACTATGCTCAGTTCAGGATACTTAAGCAACGTCATTGCATGCAGGCTTTGAACACACGCCATACAAAGCCATCGAATGGTTGATTAGGCGAAAACCATGTTGCTTGGCAATGCGTTCTTGTCGGTTTTCAATTTCTTCGTCATTGAACTCAATCACTGTGCCGCAACTCAAACAGACCAAATGGTCATGGTGTCCGCCCTCGTTCAGTTCAAACGTGGTTTTACCCGTTTCAAAATTGGTAGCGGCTAGCAAGCCCACTTCAGAGAGCTGTGTCAATACGCGGTAAACCGTGGCCAAGCCCAAATCACCGTCCTTGGACAAGGCTTCCTTGTAAACATCTTCCGCACTCAAATGGCGCTCTTTGCTTTTTTGAAAAATCTCCAACACGGCTAAGCGTGGGGTGGTGATTTTTAATCCCTTTTCCTTCAAAAGCGCTGCATTTGCTTCAATGTCCATGCTGACGACCTCGTGTTGTTTGACCCAGAGCAATCTTTGTCTTTTTGCTGATAGCGACATCATGCCAGATAGGGTAGAATTTTATCGAATGCAAATCATTCTTATTTGCATTTTTTATATTATGCCCCCATCTTCACGACCAATCAGCAACACCGATTCGCAACGCACGCTTGAAGGACTGCGCGTCGGTGAGTCTGCTCGGATCTTAGAGCTACATGTTGACACTGACTTAGGCAAACGGTTTGCAGCCCTAGGGCTTAGTCCAGGCAACTGGGTGCGTGTTCTACGCAGAGCAAGCTTGGGCGGCCCGATGCATCTTCGCATTGGCACAACCGAATTAATTTTGCGTCGACACGAAGCACGCAATATTGCCCTCGCACCATGAAACGTGTCGCGCTGCTGGGAATGCCCAATACCGGGAAGTCCACTTTATTCAACCGATTGACAGGCGCGCACGCCAAAGTTGGTAATTGGCCCGGACTCACCGTTGAACTGTTAAGCGCCAAACTTTTGGTCGGCGACCAAATGGTCCAACTCGTCGACTTACCAGGCATCTACGACATACATGGATTCTCGGATGACGAAAAAGTGGTCACCACGTTTTTAGAAACACAAACGACGGACTTACTAGTTATTGTTCTCAACACCTCACAGCTTGATAGACAAATCCATCTTGTGCACCAAGTGATGCAGCAACGTATCCCCGTTTTGCTAGTTATGAATATGGTGGATGAAGCACAAAAGCTTGGCATCCATGTAGATGCAAAAGGCTTGAGTGCGCAACTGGATCTACCCGTGTGCTCACTGTCCGCCAAATATGGACAGGGTATGGAGCAACTCTTGCCGGCTATGCGGCAAGTGCTTGCTGCAACATCGACCCCTCATGTATCTTCTCTCGATGCTAGCCATGTTGAGGAAGCCTTTGGGAAATACATCAGCGTGCCAGCACAAGCCTCGCATGCGCTGACTGAGTCACTGGACCGCGTTTTATTGCATCCTTGGTTTGGGTTACCGATTTTTTTTGCAGTGATGTTGCTGGTTTTCCAAGGTGTATTCACTATTGGCAAACCCCTGCAAGATGCGACAGCATGGTTTTTAACAGAAGGACGTACCCTTTTACTTGAACCGCTGATGGCGACTTGGCCTGCGGTATTGCAAGGCCTGTTGCTGGACGGCCTCTACAACGGGCTGAGCACGGTGGCGAGTTTTGTGCCTCTGATCGTTTTGTTCTTTATTTTTATGGGCATAGTGGAAGACACCGGCTATTTATCGCGCGCCGCATATTTGATGGACGCCCTCATGTCACGCTTCGGTCTTGATGGCCGCAGTTTTGTCATGCTGCTGATGGGTTTTGGTTGCAACGTGCCGGCATTGATGGGCACCCGTGTCATTCGCTCTAAGGGCTTGCGTTATCTAACCATGCTAGTCATTCCGTTTTCTTTATGCTCTGCGCGCATGCAGGTATTTGTGTTTTTTATTGCAGCGCTTTTCACTGCGACGCAGGCACCATGGGTATTGTTCTCCCTGTATGTGATGAGTCTGTTAATGGCTATGTTGACCTCAGTCCTATTCAAAAACCGCTATGTCAACAACGACGCTTTCATCTTAGAAATGCCTCCCTACCGCTTTCCAACCTTTCGCCAAATCGTTTTGCGAGGTTGGCAAGAAGTGCGGCACTTCTTACATCGCGCATCGCGCTTTATTGTGGTTGGCGTGCTACTAGTATGGGTGCTCACTAATTTTCCGATCGGCGTGCGTGCAGGCAGTATTGATTCATGGGCTGGCCAGATGGGCCAATTCATGGCGCCCATATTGAGCCCCTTGGGAATCAGCGCTGAATTGACGATTGCTTTGATTTTTGGCTTTGTTGCAAAAGAAATTGTGATTGGCTCACTGGCTGTCATTTATGGCCAAGAAGGTCAGATGTTGGTAGGCACTATCACCAACCATATAAACTGGATACAAGCCTACAGCTTTATGCTGTTTGTACTAATCTACACACCCTGTGTATCCACTATTGCAACCATTCGCAATGAAACCAAAAGCCTTGGGTTCACCACCTTGTCCGTTATTTGGCCTCTTAGTGCGGCGTGGTGCGTAAGTTTTATTTTTTACGGAACGGCAAGCTATTTTGTTAGAAATTGACCACCTTTTTATCTTGTCGGCCATTGGTGCTTTGTTGATTGGTCTCTCAAAAGGTGGACTGCCAACGATAGGCATGTTGTCAGTACCCATTTTGTCGCTAGCCATGTCGCCGGTAAGGGCTGCAGTTTTGCTGTTGCCTATCTACGTTATTTCTGACATTTTTGGCGTTTGGCTGTATCGGAAGAACTTCAGCGCACGCAATTTAAAAATTCTGATACCCGCCTCTTTGGTGGGCGTATTCATGGGTTGGTTAACTGCCTCGGTAACCTCTGACATTGCGATCAAATTCGCCATTGGCTTCATCGGCATTGGGTTTTGTCTAAATATGTGGCTTCGTAAGTCTTCTGAAGCCCCACCCCAGAAAGCTTCCCTTAAAAAAGGAATTTTTTGGGGCGCCCTCTCTGGCTTTACCAGTTTTATCTCACACGCAGGCGGGCCGCCGTTTCAAATTTATGTGTTGCCACAAAAACTACCCAAAGCGCAATTTGCTGGAACTGCCACCATACTTTTCGCGATCATCAATTTCGCCAAAATTGTGCCCTACCAAAATTTGAGACCCTACACCTACGAAGACCTCATGGCCGCAGCCTATCTCATCCCCTTTTCCATCATCGGTGCTGTTGCAGGCGCTTATCTGACCAACAAAATAGCGGAAGCCTTATTCTTTCGATTGATCCAAATCGGTTTGTTTATCGTATCGTGCAAATTGGTTTTTGATGCGACAAAGACTCTGCTTTGATGCAAGATAGAAGACGAAAACGAGGTTTTTTATGACACATAGAAACTACCGCTACTACGATTTCATCGTTGCTGCTTTTGTCACAGTATTACTTTGCTCCAACCTGATCGGTGCTGGCAAGGCGGCTGAAGTTGATTTGCCTTTGGTTGGCCACGTGGTGTTTGGTGCAGGCATTCTCTTTTTTCCTATTTCGTATTTCTTCGGCGACATACTGACCGAGGTCTATGGCTATGCCCATGACCGCCGCGCAGTATGGTGCGGGTTCGGTGCGTTGCTATTTGCGGCCATCATGTCTAGCGTTGTCATTGCGCTGACGCCTGCGCCGGGGGCATACAACACGGCACTTCAAAGTGGGCTTGAAGTTGTCTTTGGTAATACTTGGAGAATCATTGCCGGCTCTATGCTCGCCTTTTGGGCAGGCAGTTTTGTCAATTCATATGTTCTAGCCAAATTAAAATATGGACTGAAGGGCGCCATTTATGGATGCGTGCCATTGGGTCTACCGCCGTTGGTGAGCTGGTTGACTCGAGTTTGTTTTATGTCATTGCTTTTTATGGCATTTGGCCTACCGAGCAAGTCATATCGGTAGCGATTACGCAATACATTCTCAAAACCTGTTGGGAGATATTGGCGACACCGCTTACCTATGCAGTGGTGAATTTTCTTAAGCGCAAAGAAAATGAAGACTACTTTGATAGAGATACTAATTTCACGCCGTTTAAGACTTCTGTTTAACTACGTATCATTCACACAGCCTGGATTAGCCAGAAACCTAAACCCAACCCTGTGCCATAAACCAAATGGCTCGACAAAGACACCAAACAAGCCTTTGTAGGATTAGGCGTGAGTTTTCCCATCACACCTTTGCCCATACAGGGCATGAAATAAAACCAAGGCACCACCACACTGGCGGCACCAAATACAAA
>CANBZB010000020.1 GCA_947373745.1 Burkholderiales bacterium
ACGCTGGTACAAAAGATATCAGCATGGTCATGGCGCACTTTGCGTTTGTCGGTCACGCGGGTCAAACCGCCTGTTCCAGGCAATACGCCGAGCAAAGGCACTTCAGGCAATGAGACGCTGCTCGAGCGGTCGTCGACCAACACGATGTCATCGCAGGCCAAGGCCAATTCGTAGCCGCCGCCAGCGCATGCGCCATTGACAGCGGCGATGAACTTCAAACCGTCATGGCGACTGGAATCTTCGATGCCGTTGCGGGTTTCGTTGGTGAACTTACAAAAGTTGACTTTCCAAGCGTGGGTGGAGAGCCCCAACATAAAGATATTGGCGCCAGAACAAAAAATGCGGTCTTTCAAACTGGTGACGACAACGCTTTTAACTTCAGGGTGCTCGAAGCGGATGCGTTGCAAAGCGTCATGCAACTCGATGTCCACGCCCAAGTCATAGGAGTTGAGTTTGAGTTTGTAGCCAGGACGGATACCGGCGTCTTCGTTGATATTGAGTTGCAGGGTGGCGGTTTCGCCTTCGTATTTGACTGACCAGTGTTGGTATTGGCTGGGGTCGATTTCGTAATTCACTACCGTTGTGCTGTGCATATTTGTCTCCTCGTGTGAATGCATGATAATGCACTTTCCAAAACTTTTAAATGCACTTTAATTCATATCCGATAAATTTACTAGGTTTATTACGCCAACGCCAGTGAATGAATGCCTAGACAAAGCGCTGTTAGCTAGGCAGTTTCAAGGCACCCCTAATTTGCCGCCGAAACTCTATAAAACTCTCTTCCAGCGGCTGCGCGCTGGTGTCAAACACCATGTCCGCCTTGGCATAAAAGGCCGAACGGCCGTCCAAGATGCGCTTCAAGTCTTCCAAAGCCTCCTTACTTCCCGCCATCGGTCGCATATCGCCTTGGGCGGCGACACGGTTTAGGTGGTCTTCGGGGACAGCTTTGAGCCAGACGGTGAAGCACGTGCTCAGCGTTTCATTGAAAGTGCTCGCCTCCGACACCAAACCGCCTGGCGTGGCGATCACCACCTCTTTATAGGTTTGGACGGTTTCTTCTAGGGCGCGCTTTTCATAACGGCGGTAAGCATTGGCACCGTAGAGGCTATGGATCTCCGTAATATTGCAACCCGCGTATTTCTCAATCTCGCGGCTTAGCTCGACAAAAGGCCAGCCCAAGTCGTCCGCCAGACGCTTTCCAAGGGTCGACTTGCCGGCGCCGCGCAAACCCACCAGAGCAATGCGGCGAAATCTGGCCGCTTCATCGCCATGGTCAGCAAACATGTCGGCAATGCTGGTGCGCACACGTTGCAACTGTGCTTCGTTGCGTCCGCCAAGCAACTCTCTTATTAGTAGCCACTCTGGGGATGACGTGGTCATATCCCCAAGCAACTCCACCACCGTGCAATTGAGCGCTTGTGCAACTTGAAGCAGTATCAATACAGAGGCGTTACCACTACCAGCCTCCAAGTTGGCCAAGTGCCGCTCCGACACCTGCGCGGCTTGGGCTACCGCGCGACGGGTCATGCCTCTGCGCGCGCGCAACATACGAACCCGCTCGCCCAAACTGGCAAGAAAAGGATGACGAGAATTGCTGTCTAGATCCACCATGCCTGCACTTTAATGCAATTTATGTAAAAAATGCAAAATAATGCATTAGGTTACAGAATGGCAGCTGTCGGCAATCAGGACAGGTTTTAGCTGGCATTTTTATTGCTTTGATGGGTTTAGGTTTATATATGGGTTGCCCAAAATGCAAAATTCTTCCGTAACTTCTGTTGGTAGTTCGAGCGCATCTTCTGCGTACAGCACAGCTTTGCCCGACGTTTCCACAGACATTGCAACCTTAAATTCTGACGGCATCAAAGCGCTTAGCACCGCAACGATTGCGTCGCTGACTACCGCACAACTGGCCCTGATTCAGCCTGAGTCCATTCCAGGACTGACAAGCTCACAACTTTCTGCACTTCCGACAGGCTCTATTGGGGCGCTTAGTACTGATCAATTACCTTTTTTGGGATCTGCCCAATTAGCAGCACTTTCTACTTTAGTAATACAAGAACTCAAGACCAGCCAAATTCCAACACTTTCCACGCTGCAAATTAGCAGTTTGCTGCAAACCCAAGTAGGCGCATTAAAAACAGACCAATTAGCCAGTCTGACGTCCACACAAATTTCTGCTCTCACAAGTCAGCAAGTCATCAGTTTGACTCCCCTGCAGATCGCCGCACTCACTACATCGCAATTTCAAGCGATGACGACAGCGCAACTGTCTGCTTTGACTACATCGCAAATATCCAGCATCGAGACGACTGATTTGCAAGCTTTGGCTGCAAACAACACACAAATTCAGTCACTCAGTTCAAACCAACTAGCGGCATTGAGTACGCAACAGGTCTCGACCCTTTTTGCGCTTAGCTCTCTTGGTTTGACCAACAAACAAGTTGCAGTCATCAGCACTACGGCTTTGTCGGCTCTCACGACAGATCAAATCAACCATTTGTCATCTGCCCAAATTCAAGGCTTATCCACCGGCCAAGTCGCTGCACTCTCTTCCACCCAAATCAACAATCTAAGCACTGATCTCTTACAGGCTTTGACCAGCGCAAGTATTGCTGCTATTCCTACAGCGACGCTAGCCGCTATCAGCACTTCACAAATTAGTAATTTCAATGCATCGCAAATTGATGCGTTAACCAGTGGCCAGATCGCTGTATTGACATCCGATCAAATTGCTAGCTTGACTGCAACACAAATGACGGGCCTTGGAGGTCCTGGTGTAGCACTGCTGAGCTCCAGCCAAATTCCAGGGCTTGGCTCCAGTCAGATGGCTGGACTCGGGACAGATTTAATCAAGTCTTTGACCACTACGGCGATTAAAAATTTAACGACGGATCAGATCAGTTACTTAAATTCAGGACAAGTTGCCGCTTTGACAACTGCCCAAGTGAAAGCCCTTACCTCTGAACAGTTAAACAGTCTTTCTGCAGAAAACTTTGGCGCGATTGAAACGGCCGATATTGCTGCCATCACGACCCCAATTTTGAGTAGCTTGACCCAAATTTCAAATTTAAGTTCACAGCAAATACAAGCGTTCACCAATGCACAAATACGTTCGCTCACCACAGGTCAATTACAAAGCCTCTCTAGTGATCAGTACGCGAGTTTGACCGCCACTGAGATCGGTAATTTCAGCGCTACACAAGTTGCTAATTTCACGACAAATGGAATTGCAACGCTAAGCGCTACCCAAATTCAGGCAATTCCGCCATCAGCAATAGGCTCGCTTGACCTGAGCGCCCTCAGCACCGAACAAATCAGCGCACTCACAACCAAGCAGGTCAACGCACTTTCCGCGACCAAAATCAATAACTTGGGCGCAACATCTTTGAGTGCGCTCAATGGCGCAGCCATTAGCGCGATCGGGACTTCAGTACTGGCTTCTCTATCGTCAGACCAAATCAGCAACCTTTCAACCACGCAAATCTCAGCGCTCACAAGCACACAAATACAAGCCCTGACGACTGCACAAATGAATGCCATGAATGCGGATCAAATTGCCAGCATTTCTGCAGCAGGCGTGTCGGCTCTCACCACCACGCAAATCACCGGTCTTACTGCCGCTATCGATCTATTGGCAGGATTGAGTACCACACAGATACCCGCCCTCAGCGCAGCCAATGTAGCCCTACTGACAACCAACCAGCTAAACGCTCTCAGCACAGCACAAATCAATAGCCTGAGCGCAACGCAGGCCAAAGCGTTGACTGGAACACAGCTAACGGCTCTGACCACAGAAAACTTAGCGGCTCTGACCACCGGCGCCATTGCTAACCTGAACACGTCTGCGGTAAGCACCATCAGTACGACACAGTTGCAATTTTTAACTTCCTCACAGATACAAGGTCTGACTAGCGGCGCCCTGCAAGCCTTGTCTACGGACCAAATCGTTGCGCTCACGACTGAGCAAACATCTGCATTGGGGACAGCACAAATTGCATCTTTCAAAGCCCAACAAATCAGCAAGCTAACCACCACTAACACTGCAGTACTCAGTACCAGTCAGATCAAAGCTTTAGGTTCTGCACAAATTGCGGCCATGACCAGCGCGCAGATCAATAACTTAGCTTCTGCACAACTTCAGTCGATTAGCACTGCTGGAATAGCGTCTATATCCAACACCAATCTAGCCTTACTCAGTACAACAGCCATTTCGTATCTGTCAACTTCGCAAATTCAAGCACTTTCATCTTCACAATTTGCAAATTTAACAACCGCTGACATTGCCGCACTCACCAGTTCGCAATATGCAGCACTGTCAACCAAACAAATTGCGGGCTTGGATGCCGCACACGTTTCGGAACTATTTGGCGGTTCATCCGTATCTACCAAGATCAGCGCACTACCGCCCAATGCATTGACCAAATTAACAACAACCAACACCTCTACACTGACCAGCGCACAGTTAGGCGCCTTAACAACCGCGCAAATACCAGGCCTCAGTGCTAGCGTGATTAGCGGCTTAACGACAACATCAACCGGTCAGATTAAAGGCTTCACCACGGCACAAATTGCCGTTCTGACGCAAGCGCAAGCCAAAGCCTTGAGCGCGGCTCAACTTGGTGCACTGACTACAACACAAACAGCATCGCTGTCTACGTATGCAATTGCCGCATTGAGCGCATCAGCTGTGCCTAGCTTGCAAGTTGCCTCATTGACATCGACCCAAGTCAAGTCGCTCAAAGCGGATCAGGTGAAATCGTTCACAGCTAGTAGCCAGATTACAGCGCTCACAACAGCACAAGTTCCCTATTTATCTGCAGACGCCATCAAGGCAATGTCTACCACGCAAATAGCAGCTTTCACGGCGAACCAAGCAGCGAGCTTCACAGCAACGCAATCTGCAGCGTTATCGGCTAGCCAGCTCAACGCGATGGACACCACACGGTTGGTGAACATCAATCCATCCAATTTACGCTCTGTTTCTTTAGCAGGCATGACAGACGCTAAGTTACAGGCCTTATTCCATTTATCGCGCACAGCCAATAAAACTGTGTCTTTAGATCAATGGAATATGCTGGGTAGTAGCAAGAGAGCTACGCTCAGGGGCTTGGTGGCCAGTAGCAAATTCACAATCCCAAGTTGATCAATCTATGGTTGTGAAAACTACGTGTCCTTACTGACCTTGATAGTAGGAAACTTAGAAGAGAAATCCTTGGCCTTGGCTGCAATCTTGACAGCCACTTGTCTAGCCATGGCTTTGTAAATAGCCGCCACATCCCCATCCGGGTCAGCCACCACCGTGGGTTTGCCACTGTCTGCATGCAAACGTATTTGCATGTTCAATGGCAAAGCGCCTAAGTAATCCATGCCATACGTAGCGGCCATCTTCTTGCCGCCATCTGCGCCAAAAATATGCTCGGCATGGCCGCACTGGGTGCAGATATGCACCGCCATGTTTTCCACCAATCCCAAAATCGGCACACCCACTTTCTCAAACATCTTGATGCCTTTTTTCGCATCTAGTAGCGCAATGTCTTGTGGCGTAGTCACTATCACCGCGCCAGTCATGGGCACGCGCTGGCTCAAGGTGAGTTGTATATCGCCTGTACCGGGTGGCATATCGACGATCAAATAATCTAAATCACGCCAATTGGTCTGGCGCAGCAACTGCTCAAGCGCTTGGGTAGCCATGGGGCCACGCCAAATCATGGCTTCGTCTTGGTCCACCAAAAAACCTATCGACATGACTTGCACGCCATAGTTCTCTAACGGGTCCATGGTCTTACCGTCTTCGCTCTCGGGTCGACCTTCGATGCCCATCATCATGGGCTGGCTGGGTCCGTAGATATCTGCATCTAGCAGACCTACGCTGGCACCTTCGGCGGCCAAGGCCAAGGCCAAATTAACTGCGGTGGTGCTTTTGCCGACGCCACCTTTGCCCGACGCCACGGCGATGATGTTCTTGACTTGCGGCAACAACTGCACGCCGCGTTGTGCTGCGTGTGCAGCAATGACTGAACTGATGTTGACGGATACGTTTGACACCCCGGCAACCGTCTTAGCAGCCGCGATCAAGTCTTTGCGCAACGTGGGTATTTGACTTTTAGCGGGATAGCCAAGCACCACATCGAAAGACACGTCGTTGTCTTTGATTTGCAGATTTTTCAGAGACTTGGTGCTGACAAAATCTTTGCCCGTATTAGGGTCGATCACGGTTTGTAGGGCTGCTTGAAGCGCCTGCTCGGTCAATGCCATGGGGGAGTAGCTTTCTAGATAATATTGGCGCGACAAACTGAGGCGCGGTCGTGATTTTGTCATGCACGGGGCAGGAACTAAAATTAACCCTTTCGCCCCAACGGTCCTTTGCACCATGTCTTTGCGTCAGATCTTCGTCACCACCGCCCTGCCTTATGCCAACGGCAACTTCCATATTGGCCACATCATGGAATACATCCAAGCCGATATTTGGGTGCGGTTTCAACGCATGCAGGGACACGCCGTCAATTTTGTTGGCGCAGATGACACGCATGGCGCACCCATCATGATCGCCGCTGAGAAGGCAGGCATCACGCCACAACAGTTCGTTGCCAATATCGCGGCAGGGCGCCAACAGTATTTAGACGGCTTTCACATCAGCTTTGACAACTGGCACAGTACCGACGCTGATGAAAACCACGAACTCGCAAAACACATCTACAAAGACCTGCGGGATATTCCTGCAGCACTTGGCGGCTCTTTGATTGAGCGTAAAACCATTGAACAGTTCTTTGACCCAGAAAAGAATATGTTCTTGCCGGACCGGTTTATCAAAGGCGAGTGCCCCAAATGCCACGCCAAAGACCAATATGGTGACAACTGCGAGGTGTGTGGCGCTGTCTATGCACCCACTGATTTGATCAACCCGTTTTCTGCTTTATCTGGTGCTAAGCCCGAACTCAAAAGTTCTGAGCATTTCTTCTTTAAATTGTCAGACCCACGTTGCGTAGAGTTTTTGCAGAACTGGACACAAGGCTTGGATGAACAAGGTAAGCCTCGCTTGCAACCAGAGGTTGCTAATAAAGTCAAAGAGTGGTTTAGCGTGCGCACCAACCCAGATGGCACGACCAGCGAAGGTTTGGGTGACTGGGATATTTCTCGCGACGCCCCTTACTTTGGCATCGAGATCCCCGACGCGCCTGGTAAATACTTTTATGTTTGGTTAGATGCACCAGTGGGTTACTTGGCTTCTCTTAAAAACTTGCTCGAGAAACGTCGTGCTGCGGATGGTAAGAGCCCCACTTATGACGCCTATATGGCTGACCCAACTCTTGAGCAATACCACTTCATTGGCAAAGACATCGTCACGTTTCACACTTTGTTTTGGCCTGCCATGCTGCATTTCAGCGGACGCAAAGCACCCAACAATGTGTTCGTGCACGGCTTCTTAACCGTCAACAACGGCGAGAAGATGAGTAAGAGCCGAGGCACAGGACTTGACCCATTGAAGTACCTCGGTCTTGGCATGAACCCAGAATGGCTGCGCTATTACTTGGCCGCCAAACTCAATGGTCGCAATGAAGACGTGGACTTCAATGCCGAAGACTTTATGGCGCGGGTCAACGCTGATTTAGTCGGCAAGTTCATCAACATCGCCAGTCGCTCTGCAGGGTTTATTGCGAAACGCTTTGATGGCAAATTGGGGCTTGTATCTGCGGACGGCAATGCTTTGCTGTCGCAGTTACGCGAAGCACTCGCACCGATGGCACAACACTTTGAGTCACGCGACTTTGCGCGCGCTGTGCGCGAGACCATGGCCTTAGCCGATCGCGTGAATGAATATGTCGATGCCAACAAGCCTTGGGAACTCGCCAAGCTTGACGGACAAGACACACGATTGCACGATGTGTGCACTACCTGTTTAGAGGCTTTTAGGCTTTTGAGCACCATGCTCAAGCCCATCTTGCCTTTGCTTGCAGAGCAAGTCGAAGCCTTCTTAAAAATTTCACCACTCACCTTTGCCAATGCCGCGCAAGCTTTGCCTGCTGGCCATGTGATTGGTGAATACAAACACTTGATGCAACGCGTGGATATCAAAATGCTCGAATCTCTCTTTGAAGCCCCAGAACCTTCCGTACAAAAAGTTTCACCCGGCGGCGAAGACATTGCGCCCACGATCTCGATAGACGATTTCGCCAAGATAGATTTACGCATCGCGCAGATCTTGCAATGCGAAGCGGTAGAGGGTTCGACAAAATTACTGCGCCTCACGCTGGACTTTGGCGAAGGTGTAGATGCACAAGGCAAGCCACTGACACGCAATGTATTCAGCGGCATCGCCAGCATGTACCAGCCGCAAGACTTGGTCGGCAAACTCACCGTACTAGTCGCCAACCTAGCGCCACGCAAAATGAAATTCGGCATATCAGAAGGCATGGTCTTAGCCGCCAGCCATGCCGATGAAAAAGCCCAACCAGGCATCTACATCCTCGAGCCGTTTCCAGGTGCTAAAGCCGGAATGCGGATTCATTAATTTAATTAGGGAAAATTGGGGTCAGGAAAATTGGGGTCAGAACCCAATTTTCCCAATTTTCCCTAATTAAATCCAACAAAAGCCGCCATGCACTTCAAACCCAAATTAATTGAAGCTTTAGTTGGTTACAACCGCGAGCGGTTGTTTAAAGATATTGCTGCAGGTCTTACTGTGGGTGTCGTTGCATTGCCTTTGGCAATGGCCTTTGCGATTGCTTCTGGGTTGACGCCCGAAGCGGGATTGTTCACTGCAATTTTGTCGGGGCTCATCATCTCTGCTTTGGGTGGCAGTCGGGTGCAAATTGGCGGACCTGCGGGCGCTTTTATTGTGATCGTTTACGGAATTTTGACGCGCTATGGTCTGGCGAATTTAATTATTGCCACTGCGATGTCGGGCGTCATGTTGTTTGTGATGGGCATGCTACGTTTGGGCTCACTCATTCGATTTATTCCAGTGGCCGTGGTGATTGGCTTTACCAATGGGATTGCTGTTTTGATCATGGTCTCGCAGATCAAGGATTTTTTAGGCCTGCGTATTGACGCAATGCCTGCTGATTTTTTTGGAATTCTCTCCACGCTTTCTCACAATATCGCGCGCGTCAACACGCAAGCATTTGCTTTGGGCTTGGCGTGTTTGGCTTTGCTGGTAGTGTGGCAACTGGTGCTACCCCGCGTGTTTGCTCAACACGTTTTTACAAAGAAACTCTCACTCATACCAGGCTCAATGTTGGTCTTGGTTTTAGGAACATTGGCAACTACATCGATGGGCTTAGACGTCGAAACCATCGCCTCGCGGTTTGGTGGCATTCCCAACCAACTACCTGCTCTGGCCTGGCCAGACTTCAGTTGGCAAAACATCCATGCGCTTTGGTTGCCTGCTGCTACGCTAGCTTTGTTGGGCGCTATTGAGTCGTTGCTGTGCGCGCGTATCGCAGACCAAATGATGGCGCAAACACCTTACGGTGATCGCCACGATGCCAACCAAGAGTTGATGGCGCAAGGCATCGCAAATATCGTCACCCCCTTTTTTGGCGGAATGCCTGCCACAGGCACGATTGCACGCACCGTCACGAATGTGAAGAACGGCGGAAACTCGCCCATTGCAGGCATCGTTCACGCCCTGACCTTGCTGATGGTGGTCTGGGTGGCGGCACCTCTAGCGGGCGGCATTCCTTTAGCAGTTCTCTCCGCCATATTGATGTTTGTCGCTTGGAATATGGGCGAGTGGCGCGAGTTTGTGCATCTGCGTCAATTTCGCCCGCCTTATCGTGTGACCTTGTTGGCCGTATTCGCACTCACCGTGGTGGTCGACCTCACCGTTGCAGTGGAAGTGGGTCTGATCGCCGCATGCTTGACATTTATCTTTCGCATCGCTAGTTTGAGTCGGGCTGAAGCGATCGATGTCACGATACCCCACGTGCTGGCTTACCGCTTAAACGGCGCCTTGTTTTTTGCGGCGGTGGCGTTGGTGGAAGAGATTGAAGACAAACTGCCTTCTAAAGCAGTGGTGCTAGACATGTCTTCGCTCATTTATGTCGACTCATCTGGCGCAGACGCACTTCAAGCCTTGGCCCGCACCTGCGAGAAAAAACATGTGCGCCTGATTGTTTGCGCCGTTTCGCACCAACCCTTAGATATATTGCGCCGTTGTGGCCTGCTCGCTGCGCCTAGCGTTGAACTTGCCGTGGATTGGGCGGATGCCATGGCGAATTTGAGTTAATTGGGGTCAGAATCTAATTAATTAATTAGGTTCTGACCCCAATTAACTCAAATTCCTCCTGCCCGCTAAAATGCCCGATCGCCTTTCAATAAGAGCTGCTATGTCCATATTCCAACGCCCCGCCTACAAGTCAGAAGTGACGCAATTCATCGAACAGATGAAAAGCAGCAAGCCCGAGCTAGAAAAGAGCCAACGCGATGGGCGCGCTTTGCTGTGGGACAAAGCCATTAACCGTGAAGTCGCACAAGACATCGCCGCAGGCCGCGTGGCGCAAAAGCCCTACGTTTACCAAACCAACGCCTAACTTCCGTGTCTGACTTGCAATCCGTCATGCCGGAAGTCATCGACAACGTGGCTGTGGCCAAGTTGTACGGCGAACCTTTGTTCGCCATGCCGCATGATTTGTACATCCCGCCCGATGCGCTCGAGGTTTTTTTGGAGGCCTTCCAAGGCCCATTGGATTTACTGCTCTACCTTATCCGTAAGCAAAACTTCAATATCTTGGATATCCCCATGGCGGCGCTCACCCGCCAGTACTTGAGCTATGTCGACGAAATCCGCACGCGCAACTTAGAGCTCGCAGCCGAATACCTGTTGATGGCAGCCATGCTGATTGAAATCAAGTCACGCATGCTGTTGCCGCCCAAGAAAGTGGCAGAAGGCGAAGAGCCCGAAGACCCGCGTGCAGAGTTGGTGCGTCGCCTGCTCGAATACGAGCAAATGAAACTCGCTGCCGCCAAGCTCAACGAGATTCCACAATTTGGTCGCGACTTTCTCAAGGCACAGATCTATATCGAGCAATCGCTGCAACCGCGTTTCCCCGATGTACATGTACTCGACTTGAGCCAAGCTTGGGCCGACATATTGAAGCGCGCCAAGCTGGTTCAACACCACAGAATTTCTCGCGAAGAGCTCTCGGTGCGCGAATACATGAGCCAAGTGCTCAAGAAATTGCAAGGCCAACGCTTTGTCGAATTTGAAAAACTGTTTGACTCCGCACAAGGCCTGCCCGTGTTGGTTGTCACCTTCATCGCCTTGCTTGAGTTAGCCAAAGAATCGTTGGTAGACATTACCCAAGCCGAGGCCTACGCTCCCATCTATGTTCGTTTGGCGTACACGCCCAATTAAATGTCTGCGACCACACCCCAACGTCCTTCGATCACCCTGCCGCGCCTAGCTGAGATGCGCGGACGTGACGAGAAAATCACCATGCTCACGGCTTACGACGCCACCTACGCTGCGATTGCAGATGCTGCGGGCGTCGAATGCCTGTTGGTGGGCGACTCCTTGGGGATGGTCTGCCAAGGCCTCACCAGCACGGTGGGCGTCACGCTAGAGTCCATGCGCTACCACGTGCAAAGCGTGGTGCGTGGTTTAGAGCGTGTGCAAGGCCGCGCTTGGGTGATTGGCGATTTGCCCTTTGGTTCTTACCAAGCCTCACGCGAAGAAGCACTACGTAGCGCAACCGTCTTGATGCAAGCCGGCGCCCAAATGGTCAAGCTCGAAGGCGGTGGCTGGACAACGGACACCGTCCGCTTTTTGGTGGAGCGCGGTATTCCTGTGTGTGCCCATTTGGGTCTCACGCCACAAACCGTCCATGCCCTAGGTGGCTACCGCGTGCAAGGTCGTAACGATGACAGCGCCAAACAACTCACTGCACACGCGTTAGAACTACAAGACGCCGGTGCTTGCATGGTGGTGTTAGAGATGGTGCCTGCAGCTTTGTCTACCCAACTCACCCAACAACTGCCAACTTGCCACACCATTGGCATTGGTGCTGGCAACGGCACAGCAGGCCAAGTGCTGGTCATGCCTGACATGCTCGGCGTTAATTTAGGCAAGACGGCCAAATTTGTCCGCAATTTCTTGCAAGACCAGCACAGCGTGCAAGACGCATGTGCCGCCTACGTCGCCGCAGTCAAAGACGGCAGCTTTCCAGACAACACCCAACACGCTTGGTAAGCGTCGCCTGCCATGCAGATCGCGCATTCGATTGAAGACCTCCGCCGCTTACTGCAAAACGCAAAGCAACGCGCTTTCGTTCCCACCATGGGTAACTTGCACGCAGGCCATTTAGAGTTGGTCAAAGTTGCCAAACAAACACTGCCTGAGGCGATGTCTGTTGCCAGTATTTTTGTCAACCGACTGCAATTCGCCCCCCATGAAGACTTTGACTCTTACCCCCGCACCTTTGCCAACGACTGCGCATTACTAGAAGCGCAAGGCTGCAACATCTTGTTCGCACCCCAAGAAAAAGACCTCTACCCCGAGCCTCAGGTATTTAAGGTGCACCCGCCAGCGGAATTGGCAGATATTTTGGAGGGCGCGTTTCGCCCAGGTTTTTTTGTGGGTGTGAGCACTGTTGTGCACAAGCTGTTTAACTGCGTGCAACCCGACGTCGCCGTGTTTGGCAAAAAGGATTACCAACAATTAATGGTCATCCAACGCATGGTGCAACAAATGGCTTTGCCCATCCAAATCGTTGGCGTAGACACATTAAGAGCAGACGACGGACTCGCCTTAAGTTCGCGTAATGGTTATTTGAGCTCAGACGAACGCGCGCGCGCTGTTGAACTCTCTGGCGCTCTCAAACAAATGGCCGCTAACGTGCGCAGCAATCTGTCCAGGAACTTATCTGGCGAAGCTTCCAAAGCGATTGCCCAGATAGAAGAACAAGCGATGCAGTCTTTGCGCGATAAGGGCTGGCAGCCAGACTATTTAGTGGTGCGTCACCAGCACGACCTGTCGGCTGTCACGCAGTTTTCTGATGCGCCTTTGGTTGTTTTAGGCGCAGCGCGATTGGGTAGCACGCGCCTTATCGATAACTTAGAAGTCTAAAAACTCAAAGCTCTTGCTTGGCGTCCCGTCCCATCAATTGGGCAACGGCTTGCTGTGGACTCAAGACACCGTCCAACAAACTAACTACCGATTGCGCGATCGGCATCTCAACGCCTAATTGCTTAGCTCTTTGCACAACTGTGCGCGCACTGTTCACGCCTTCTGCCACATGGCCAAGTGCTTCTACAGCCTGCGCAACCGTCAGACCCTGCGCCAGCGCAATACCGACTTGACGGTTGCGACTCAAGTCGCCCGTGGCTGTCAACACCAAATCGCCCAAGCCAGACAAGCCCATGAATGTTTCAGCTTGCGCACCCAAAGCAACGCCCAGGCGTGTGATTTCGGCGAGGCCTCGGGTAATCAATGCGGCTCGGGCATTGAGCCCTAACTGCAAACCATCGCACAAACCTGTGGCAATGGCCAAGACATTTTTGACGGCACCACCGACTTCTACACCTACGACATCTGCATTGGCGTACACACGCAAATTACCGCGATGGAATGCCTGCACCAAGGTTTCGCGTACAGAGGCATGGGCACTCGCTGCCACCAACGCAGCGGGGCGCCCCATAGCCACTTCTTGCGCAAAACTCGGGCCACTCAAAACACCGCCCAGCAGTTGTGGGGTGACTTGGGCACACACTTCGTGCCCCATGCGACCCACACCGTCAACACCCGCCTCAAAACCTTTGCACAACCACACCACCGGCACACGGGCTTGCACCCAAGGCGCCACGTCGATAAGCACTTGACGCAGTGCGCGCATGGGCGTTGCAACAACGACCAAGTCCATCGCTTGTAACCAAGCGCCAAGGGGTGCGGCAGTGACGGTGAGTCCTTCGCTGAAAGGACAGTCGGGCAAGTAGCGCGCGTTCACTCTATCCACCTGCATGGCATCGGCTTGCGCCGCATCACGCGACCACAAGCTGACGTTGTGCTCTCGCCCCGCATGAATGGCCAGGGCAGTGCCCCAAGCGCCAGAACCTAATACAGCGATCTTCACCGGCGCAGTGCCTTATTGGTTAGCGGCTTGCTGCTGCTCGTACATCGCTTGGAAATTGATTTCCGACAAATGCACGGGCGGGAAACCTGCGCGCTGGATCATGTCGGCCACATTGCTACGCAAGTAGGGATAGATGATTTGCGGGCATGCAATACCGACCACAGGGCCCATTTGGTCCTCTGGCAAGTTGCGAATCTCAAAAATACCGGCTTGTTTGACTTCGACCAAGAAAACCGTTTTGTCTTCGATTTGGGTTTTCACAGTAGCAGTCACTGTCACTTCGACGATGCCTTCGGCGACTTGCTCCATGCCCATGGCGAGTTGGATATCGACCTCGGGCTGCTGCTCGCTTGCCAAAATGGCGGGGGAATTGGGTTGCTCCAGCGACATATCCTTGAGATAGACGCGTTGAATTTGAAACACAGGAGCTTGTTGTTCGTCTGACATGGCAGTTTTTCCTAAAGTCATAAAAAAGCCCGCTTCGGCGAACACCGAATCGGGCGGTAAATCGGGATGGGCTGAATTATCTCAGTTCAAGCCTGCAACAAAGGCATCAAGCCACCTTGGCTATCTAGCGCCATCAAATCGTCGCAGCCACCCACATGTGTGTCGCCGATAAAGATTTGCGGCACGGAGCGACGGCCTGTGATCTCCATCATCTTGACGCGCTCTTCGGGGTTGAGGTCGACGCGTACCTCTTCAATATGGGCGACACCCTTGGCCTGTAACAGTTGCTTGGCGCGAACGCAGTAGGGGCAAACGGCGGTGGTGTACATCTTGACGGCTGGCATGGCGATCTTTCTGCAGAAATGGATGAATGTCTTGTAGGGAAGGTCAGGCCTTGGAATCAGGCTTTAGACACTGGCAGGTTAGCTTCTTTCCAAGCTTTGAGTCCGCCATGCAGTGAATGCACCTTCTCGTAGCCAAGCTTTTGCGCGACGGCTTGCGCGCGTTTGGAACGGACACCGCTTTCACACACCATGATGAGGGGAACGCTTTTATTTTTAGCGACAGCTTGCAAACGGGCCTCAAGCTCCTCAAATGGAACACTCAACGATGTTTTGATGTGTGAAGCCGAAAACTCTTCTTTGCTGCTGACATCGATCACCACCCCTTTTTCACGGTTCATGCACTGCACCGCCTCGTTGGGGGAAATGCCGCTGGCGGAGGCGCTTTGCACGACAGGTAGCAGCAAAAAGAAGCCGCTGCTCAGGGCAATGACGATCAACATCCAGTTATCAAGAATAAATTTCACGGATTTGTCCAGTTCACAAGGGGTTCAGAAATATGGGCGAAGCTAGCATTCTAAAATCAAGCAATACCTTTTTTCTGAAACTTGTCAATTAAGCCCGTATGTACAAGCTTGTTTTAATTCGCCACGGTGAGTCCACTTGGAATTTAGAAAACCGATTCACCGGTTGGACCGACGTCGACCTCACCCCTACCGGCGTCGCCCAAGCGCAGCGTGCAGGTCGCCTGATCCAAGAAGAAGGCCTCGACTTTGATGTCGCCTACACCAGCGTACTCAAGCGCGCCATCCGCACGCTCCACCTGGGTTTGGACGAAATGGACCGCCTATGGTTGCCTGTTATCAAGCATTGGCGGCTGAATGAGCGCCACTACGGCGCCTTGCAAGGCCTCAACAAGGCCGAGATGGCTAAGAAGTATGGCGACGAGCAAGTATTGATGTGGCGCAGGAGTTATGACACCCCGCCACCTGCTTTGAGTCCCGAAGACGAGCGTTGCGAGCGCGGTGACCTGCGTTACTCCAAGCTAAATCCCACAGATATACCACTCACCGAATGCCTCAAAGACACCGTAGCGCGGGTCATGCCCTTGTGGCAAGACTCACTCGCGCCAGCCATCAAGGCGGGTAAACGGGTCGTCATCGCTGCGCATGGCAATTCCATCCGCGCGCTGGTCAAGTACCTAGACAACATCTCGGACGACGCCATCGTGGGGGTCAATATTCCCAACGGTACGCCCTTGGTCTACGAGCTAGACGCCGAACTCAAACCGATTCGCCACTACTACTTAGGCGATGACGCGTGAGTCCCTTCCTGCGCACCGAACTGCCCAAACCTGTATATTGAGGAATAACTGATGTTCAACTACAAAGAATTCATGGGCCAAAAACTCAAAATCGCAGGATGGATCGCGCTAGGCGGCTTGGCAGGCGCGCTCACCACCGTCTCGGTACAAACCGTCGCGCGCTCCAACATGGCGCCCCTGCCCCTTGAAGAATTGCAGCAACTTGCCGCCGTCTTTAGCATGGTCAAGAGCGACTATGTTGAACCAGTCGATGAAAAAAAGCTCATCAGCGACGCCATCACCGGCATGGTCGCAAGCTTGGATCCGCACTCGCAGTACTACGACAAAAAAACATTCAAAGAGTTCCGTGAAGGCACCACCGGCCGCTTTGTCGGCGTTGGTATCGAAATAACCCAAGAAGAAGGCCTCGTCAAAATCGTCTCCCCTATCGAGGGCTCGCCTGCTTTCCGCGCTGGCATGAAGTCTGGTGACTTGATCACCAAGATCGACGACACGGCTGTCAAAGGCCTCTCACTCAACGAAGCCGTCAAGCGCATGCGCGGTGAGCCTGGCACCAAGGTCATGCTCACGATCTACCGCAAAGACGAAAACCGCACCTTCCCCGTCAGCATCATTCGCGAAGAAATCAAAACCCAAAGCGTCAAGGGCAAAGTCATGGAGCCTGGCTTTGGCTGGATCCGCCTGAGCCAATTCCAAGAACGCTCGGTCGATGACTTCACTAAAAAACTAGAAGAGCTTTACAAGCAAGACCCCAAGATGCGCGGCTTGGTGCTGGACCTACGCAACGACCCAGGTGGCTTGTTAGACGCCGCTGTCGCAGTCTCTGCGGTCTTTTTGCCTGACAACGTAGTGGTGGTCTCCACCAACGGGCAGTTGGCTGAGAGCAAATTTGCTTATAAAGCCTCCCCTGAGTACTACCGTCGCTCGGGCGGAAACGACCCCGTTGTGCGCTTGCACCAAGTCACCAAAGGCGTTTACAAAACTGTTCCGCTAGTGGTCTTAGTCAACGAAGGCTCTGCATCAGCAAGCGAGATTGTCGCGGGCGCATTACAAGACCACAAACGCGCAACCATCATGGGCAGCCAAACCTTTGGCAAGGGCTCGGTCCAAACCGTTCGCCAGTTAGGCACAGACACAGCACTCAAGATCACCACTGCGCGCTACTTCACACCAAGCGGGCGTTCCATCCAAGCCAAAGGCATCGTGCCCGATGTCTTATTGGACGACACGGCAGAAGGCAGCCCCTACGCTGTGTTGCGTATGCGTGAGGCCGACCTAGACAAGCACTTAGAAAGCGGACAAGGCAACGCCAACAAAGACAAGACCCTAGAAAAAGAGCGAGAAAAAGCACGCGAAGAGGCCATGAAACGCTTAGAAGAAGAGTCCAAAAAACCCAACAGCGAACGCCGCCCTCCTGAGTTCGGTAGCGACAAAGACTTCCAGCTCGAGCAAGCCATCAAGCGCCTCAAAGGCCAACCCGTCTTGGCCAGCAAAACACAAACCGAGCGCGTGACCGACAAGAAAGACCAGTGATTCCCCTGTGAACGACGACCAACTGCTGCGCTACTCGCGCCATATCCTGCTAGACGATATCGGTATCGAAGGCCAGCAGCGTTTACTAGACAGCCACGTGTTGGTGGTGGGTGCAGGCGGTCTGGGTTCTCCCGTAGCCATGTACCTCGCCGCCAGTGGTGTTGGGCGCATCACCTTGGCTGACCCAGACACCGTCGACCTCACCAACTTGCAACGCCAAATTGCACACACCACCGCGCGCGTGGGTCAAACCAAAGTGCGTTCTGCTGCGAAAGCGCTGCACGACATCAACCCAGAAGTGCATCTCACCCTTTTAGAGAAACAACTGCAGGCCGACGACCTTGATCAACTGCTGCCAGACATCGACGTCGTGGCCGACTGCTGCGACAACTTCGCCACCCGACAAGCCGTCAACGCCGCATGCGTCAAGCACCGCGTGCCCTTGGTCTCCGGTGCAGCGCTGCGTATGGACGGACAAATCGCTGTGTTTGATCCGCGCGATTTGCTCTCACCCTGCTACGCCTGTGTATTCCCACCAACGCCAGCACCACCAGAAACCCTGTGCTCCACCATGGGCGTGTTGGCACCCTTAGTAGGCGTCATCGGCACCATGCAAGCCATGGAAACAGTGAAGCTGCTGTCGGGCATGGGCTCACGATTAGTCGGCAAGTTACTCATGCTGGATGGTCGCGATATGGCGTGGCGCGAGATGCATCTAGCAAAGCACGCGCTCTGTCCTGTTTGTGCACTAGCCCATTAACAGCAGATTCAAGGGCATGCACCAAACCGTCGCCTAAAAAACCTCGGCTCCATCGCGTTCGAATCTCCAAAAAGCCCCGCTTGCATACTCTGCGCAGCCATTTGTTCAGCGTCATAAAGGCCATGGTGGGACTTAAAAGCGTAAGACCAAGCATGGCCATGCAAGACCATCCAAGCGCCCACGTCATGCCCTTGTACAAAGATATGCGCCAACAAACGGCCATAAGCATCTGCATGCGAACCCTGCACCTGCACATCGCGCCCCATAGTCAATGCATACAAAGCACGCAAAGATTGTTCACCCCATACTTGGCAAATTTCAGGGGCATCCACACCCAAGATCCGAATCTTGACAGCCTTGTGGCGTGACAAAGGCTGTACCCACAACGTGTCGCCATCACTAACGCGCGTCACCACACCTTGCCATGCAAAGCCAGTACTTGCGTGAAGCCACAAATAAGCAAATAGGAAACGGTAAATAAACAGAGGGCGAATGCATCGCATGCAAGAAATTAGCACGCAACACAAAAAACTATGTGACTCTTAATAACAAACTAGATGAGTTCCACTGGCAGATGCAGTTCCGATAGTTACGCCGAAACAATCCACCCCTCTAGAGGGTCAAACAAAGGCAACCCATAACAACCATGCCCACCTAAGTGCCGCTCAAAAGCCCAAGCCGCCTGCACCATACACAACACAGCATCCAAACAATCCCCAGAAGCATCCGCCACCAAGGAATCGTGCTGCGCATGCGTCAGCTTGAGTCGCAAACCCAAACGCGTTTGCCCCACCTCTAACGCCTGAAGCATTTGCTTGCGCGCAATCAGTCGCTCCGGTGTTTGCTTGGCCTTGTCATCGCTCTTGTAACTTTGGTTGCCCACCAATTCGCGCGCCAACAAACCAGGATAGGCCTCTAAAGCCACACGCTTATGTTGCAAATCCGCAGGCACATGCATTCCCGGCAAAGTCACCCCAGCAGCAATGAGGCGAGGCACCCCCGCATGCAGCATGAACGCCACCGGTGGATTGACCCACTTCATAGACGGGCTAGAACCAGCTGGCCCATCGGTTTGGCGGTGTGCGAATTTTTGACCCACAGGTCGCGCATTGCAGAAAGCTTTGAATTGTTCGCGTATATCTTCGCGCGACAAAGATGCATAGTGCTGCATACACGCCAACCACTCGGTTGGCCAGTTGAGCGTCTCCACCAACTCGCGTGGCAAGCCAAAAGGCAAATCAAAACCACCGACCCAGTCCGTTGGCTGCGAAAGCCATTGGGACCAGCCGTCTAAGGTTTCAAATCGCAATAGTTCTTGCAGCTGGACTCGGCCCTGTTTGACAGAACCGATCGCAACAACGATAGGCTTGCGCTTGGAAGGGCTGCTGCTGAAATCACAACCCACCAGCATGGCTGAGTTAGCCGCGTATCAAGCGCGACCGATGATCGAAGCTGTCGCCATCAACTCTTCAAGCAACGCAAACGACACAGCTCCCGAGACCGAATAAGGGTCTAACTCGGCTGTCTCCGAATACTTCAACACGATAGAGGGGTTGAGTTTGTCTAAACGCACTTGGCCCATGGTCCAACCACCGAAACGTCGCTCTGTGATTTCTTCGTAGTCCAGCAACACCACATCTTTATGGCGTGGATCTTTGACGATGATGCTGTAGAGCGCATTGACTTGGTTACGTCCGCCCTCTATGGCTTGCAAATAGATGCCACCCCCATAACAAAGCACACCTGTGATGCCGTTTTGGTGGTTGTGCTCACGGGCACTGCTCAAAATAGATTCAGTCGCTGCAGGTGAATCTGGGTCGACGGATCGACTGACATATAACAAACGTACCAGCATGGCATCAATCCTTTTTAGGAATCAGAGACAAAAACTCACGGCGCAAGTTCGGGTCTTTTAAGAAAGCGCCGCGCATCACCGAGTTAATCATCTTGCTGTCCATGTCCTTGACACCGCGCCAAGACATGCAAAAGTGGCTGGCTTCCATCACGATAGCCAAACCATCGGGCTGGGTCTTTTCTTGAATCAGGTCGGCGAGTTGCACCACGGCTTCTTCTTGAATCTGTGGACGTCCCATCACCCATTCAGCGAGGCGCGCATATTTGGACAGGCCAATCACATTGGTGCGCTCGTTAGGCAAAACGCCAATCCAAATTTTGCCAATCACAGGGCAAAAGTGGTGGCTACAAGCACTGCGCACAGTGATGGGCCCAACGATCATCAACTCGTTCAAATGCTCGGCATTTGGAAACTCGGTAATCGCTGGCGCTTTGACATAGCGACCCTTGAACACCTCGTTGAGGTACATCTTGGCTACTCGGCGGGCCGTATCGCCGGTGTTGTGGTCGTTGTCGGTGTCAATCACCAAGCTATCGAGAACGCCCTTCATCTTTACTTCAACTTCGTCTAACAAAGCCTCTAGTTCGCCCGGCTGGATGAAGTCGGCAATGTTGTCATTGGAGTGGAAACGCTTGCGCGCGGCGGCAATTCGCTCACGGATCTTGACAGAAACCGGCGTGCCTTGAAAGTTGTCTTGGGCATTCATGGCACGCATCCTAGCAGTGAAGCAACAGCCTTATGGCTTGTGGCGTATATGCGCAAGCGCGACATATCAAATTTTCAGTATCACGATTTTTACGATCAATTTGTAAGTGCCACTCACAAAATTTGTAAGTATTTATTTACCCGACCTTTGGCCAAAAAATTTACAAATATGGATTGTTTGTACTAAAGGTTTATTTATGCTTTTTAATTTGATACTTAAATTTATTTTTCGACGATTTAAAAGTCTTGGTTTTGGCGGCTTTGCTGCTTTTTTAGCAATTTTTTTGCTTTCTGCTTGCGGCGGCGGCGGTGGCAATGGCTTGTCGATGGGCTCAAGCCCTGACTCCCTCCTTGCATCGCAAATCGCAGAAGTGCAACCCGACAACGACCAAGACACCAGTCGGTGTTTGTCCAACTTGCCAGCCCCAGCACACCCACTGCCGGCGCACAAATTGCCGCGGATGTATCACGTGCGCAATTACAAAACCAATTCTTGGCCGATTTAGAAGCTGCCACCAAGCCCAAAGT
>CANBZB010000021.1 GCA_947373745.1 Burkholderiales bacterium
TTGAACCAAAGCCGGTATGTGGTGACTTGCAATGGTCGCGCCCTACCCCTGCAGTCCACCGGCACGGTTGGCGAGTACGTTGCGGGTGTGCGATACAAAGCGTGGAATCCGCCATCGAGTTTGCATCCGAGCATTGGCGTGCATGCGCCGTTGACATTTGACATCGTGGACACTTGGATGAAGCGCTCGCTCGGAGGTTGCACCTACTACGTTACGCACCCCGGTGGACGCAACTATGATGTGTTCCCTGTGAATGCCTACGAGGCTGAAAGTAGGCGTTTAGCCCGCTTCACCAAGATGGGCCACACTCCCGGGATGTTGTACGTGCCGCCAGCGACAATTGACGTTGCAGCTAGCAAAGAATTTCCCTTCACACTGGATCTGCGAAATGGATAAGTTCAGGGGGCTTGCGCATACGATGTCGTATCGATTAAGTCTCTCGTAAACGCGAATGATTGGCAAAACCTCAGACCTTTTTGACCAAGGCATCCCAGGGCATCTAAATGTGGCCCGATGGGCGGCATCTGCGACGGTGGGGCACTATGACGAATTGCGCGGCAAAGTCATCACAGATGTTGCTCCAACACCTGTGGCCAAGCAAAGCCAAAGTCTGAACTCAATTACTGGCACAACCGCGTCTCAGTCGCAAAGCCAAACATCGACATCCGCACCTGTTTCTAGTAATGCAGCAAGCCTCTCAAAAGATTGGCAAGACTTCTTCGCCCACTTGGGAGAGGAAGGTTGGAATGACCTCAACCGCAAAACCGATAGTCTTGCAAAACAAATCAAAGACAACGGTATTACCTACAACGTATATGCCGATGCTGGAGGGCCTCAGCGCCCATGGTCACTAGATTTATTTCCCATGATCGTGCCTGCGGACGATTGGCAGGACATTGAAAAAGGAGTTTTGCAACGCGTACGGCTGATGGAATACATCATGGCAGATGTGTATGGTGCGCAATCGCTACTCACATCTGGCATGCTGCCCTCTGCATTGGTACATGGACACCCAGGTTACTTGCGCTCTATGCATGGGGTTGCGCCTGTTGGTGGCAATCACCTTCATATCGTAGCTTTCGATTTAGCGCGCGGTGCTGATGGACGTTGGTGGGTGGTGTCACAACGCACACAAGCTCCCTCAGGTTTAGGTTATTTGCTTGAAAACCGCTTGTCTATCTCGCGCTTATTTCCACAGCCATTTGAGCAAATGAAGGTGCAGCATCTAGCTGCCACGTATCGCGCCATGATGGATGGCATCAAATCCATGAGCCCTGCAGGTGCGCGTGCCCACATTGCTTTATTAACGCCAGGCCCCTACAACGAGACGTACTTTGAACATGTGTACCTTGCGCGCTACTTGGGTCTTACTTTGGTACAAGGTAGCGACTTGACTGTGCGTGATCAGCGTTTGTATCTGCGAACGTTAGAAAAACTAGAGCCGATTCATGGGCTCATCAAACGCGTAGATGATGCGTGGCTGGACCCGCTTGAATTACGTCCCGACTCCACATTAGGTGTACCAGGGTTATTGCAGGCCATTCGTGCTGGCAATGTCTTGGTGGTGAACGCACCAGGCAGCGGATTTTTAGAGTCCAGTGCCTTGCTAGGCTTCTTACCGGCGCTATCTGAAAAATTATTTGACGAAACATTACATTTGCCAGCGGTGCCTACTTGGTGGTGCGGTGAACGCGCGGCCATGCAAGAAGCGTTGGCGCAAATGGACCGTTGCGTTATCAAGCCCAGCTACGGCCAGTCACCGTATTACCCCGATTTCAACCCTGTTCTCGGCAATGCGCTTTCTCGTAAAAGCATGGATGAATGGGCAGGTCGTATTTTGCGCGAAGGAGATGCCTACACGCTGCAAACCACAACCCCACTCTCGCAAATGCCAACTTGGGTATCTGACGCAGAAAGCTCTGGGATCATGCCCAGGTCCATGATGTTGCGTGTATTTGCCATGTCAGATGGCAAGCACTCATGGAGGGTTTTGCCTGGAGGTCTGGCACGTCTGGTGACGTCGCCCGGCGGTGTAGCGTCTATGCAAGGTGGTGGAAGCAGCGCTGATGTATGGGTTCGCACCACGGGTGAAGTTGATCGTACGACCTTGCTTTCGCCACAACTCACGCCCGCGATGGTTGAACACCGCAAGCGCTTGATCACCAGCCGCGCGGCTGAAAATATGTATTGGCTAGGCCGCTACACAGAACGCGCAGAAAACACTTTGCGCTTGGTTCAGCTCACACTGGAGTCTTTGAATGGCGAAGATCCCTCTTCTGTCAATCTCCTCAATTGGCTAGAGGGCATGGCAGAAAACAACGCCATCGTGCCGCCTGGTGCACCTTCGCCTTTGCAATCCCGCCGGGTATTTGAACGCGCGCTGCTGGGTTGCTTGATGGATGTCAAACAGGCATCCAGCCTGGGTTTTAACCTGCAATTCATCAAAAACACGGCGTCTGCTGTACGCGAGCGTTTGTCCCAAGAACAGTGGCGTTTAACGATTCGTGCCGAAAAAGATTTTCTAGAGGCTTGCACCGTATTCCATAAAAATGGTGACTATTCATTTGCGTATGCCTTACGGGTTTTAGAAACTACCAGCGGCTACTTAGCCGCTATGACAGGCGCACAAGTTGACCGCATGACACGCGATGATGGCTGGAAGCTGCTGATCATTGGTCGATTAACTGAGCGCTTAGATTATTTGTCGAAAGCCCTGTCTTTGGCTTTTGCGTGTGATGCGGTCAATGAGCCGGGTAGCTTTGAAGCGCTCTTGGTATTGTTTGACAGCACGATCACCTTCCACGCGCATTACCAACAAAGTCGTGATGTAGTCGCGCTATTGGAGTTGCTGGTACTCAACCCAGAAAACCCACGCTCATTGCGCTGGGTCACTGACGCTTTGCGCAGCCAAATTCACGAGTTAACCCAAGCGGGTGACCATCCCATGATGCTTACCAACCAATGGGTGCCAGATTTATCGCCTTACAAACTTGAATCTTTGTGCAACACCAACCAGCCTCTACCCGATCTATTCAATTTGCTAGATCACTGCCATGCGTCAGCATCCAAGATATCGGATGAAATTAGTTTGCGATTCTTCACGCACAGCCAAGCCAAACAGCAAGATCCGTTTTAGATATGAAGTTGCAAGTAACCCACCATACCCGCTACGAGTACACACCTGCGGTTGAAACGGCCCAGCACATGGCTTGCTTAAAACCCGTGAACTCTTCTTGCCAAGCCCTTTTATCGCACAGTTTGCGCATTGAGCCAAAGCCTTCTCAACAATTGGAACAACGTGATGTATTTAAAAACGAACAAACGTTTTTCTCTCTGCAATCGCCCCACGAAACCCTAGATGTCATTTCTCACAGCACTGTTGAGACCTTTGCGCCGCCCACATACGCCAGCACCATTGCATGGGAAACAGTACGTGAGCAATTTCGCTACAAAGCAGGTAGCGCATTTGATCCAGCCAATGAATTTGTTTTTCCATCGCCCTACATCAAACGCCATGAAGATTTCGCCAGCTATGCTCGCGAGAGTTTTTCGCCGGGGATGCCGCTTCTAGCAGCGGCACAGGATTTGATGCACCGTATTTACTCGGATTTCACCTATGAAAGCAACTCGACTGAAATAAACACCCCAGCGCTAGAAGCCTTGGCTGCGCGTAGGGGTGTTTGCCAAGACTTTGCCCACATCATGATTGCCTGTTTACGAAGCTTGGGCTTATCGGCACGTTATGTCAGTGGCTATTTGCTAACGCACCCTGCCCCTGGCAAAGAGCGGCTGATTGGTAGCGACGCATCACACGCGTGGGTATCGGTATACCTTCCCGATTTGCCTGGCGCTTCTGAGGGTGCAGGCTGGTGGGATCTTGACCCAACCAACAACAACGATGGATGGGGAAGCCCTGGTGAAGATTACATTCGGCTAGCCTTTGGGAGAGATTTTTCAGACGTCTCACCCATTCGTGGTGTGATCCACGGCGGCGCGAAACACACACTGACGGTTGCAGTCACTGTAGAGCCTATTTCTGAAGAAGCTACAAGTTAGTCAGCACGCAATATGACAGGCTGGCATGCTGCACTGCAGCTAGATTACCAACGCAAAGCAGATCGAACAGATGTTGCGCATACGCACAACGGCCCATTGCGTGTTCTTAAAAGCTTGTATCCCGAGGGCCCTGCGATATGCCACACAGTATTAGTTCATCCACCCAGTGGTCTAGTCGGTGGTGATCGAATTGACATCCGCTTAACTGTCCATCCAAAGGCACATGCTTTAGTCACTACCCCAGGAGCCACGAGGTTTTATCGCAGCGAAAAGGGATTGGCCGCGCAAGAATTAGTGGCCAAGGTATCGCACGACGCTAGACTCGAATGGTTGCCACTTGAAACAATCGCGTACAACAATTGCCAAGGCTTAAACAAAGTAGTTTTTGACATGGATGCTGGCGGTGAATTAATTGCTTGGGACATGACTGCGCTTGGCCTTCCTACTGCCTCTTTGCCATTTGAGCAAGGTCAGCTTCAGCAACATATGGAAATAAAAAATATTTGGTTAGAACGCGGGCTGCTTGATGCCAGCGACCAGCGCTTGATGTTTGGGCCTTTGGGGCTTGCCAATCACCGTTGCACAGCTACCTTGATATTTGCAAGCGGCAGCGATATGACGCGTGACAAAAGAGATTTAGCCCTATCGCTTGCACGTGATGTAGTGAGCAGTCACGGTGATGGGGTGATTGCCGGCGTGACTTCACCGCACCCTCGCGTGGTGGTCTTGCGGGCGTTATCCCCATTGGTAGAGCCTACACAAAACTTATTTCGCGCAGTATGGGCCGCATGGCGCACAGGTTTGTGGGAGATAAAAAATACACCGCCACGCATTTGGGCCATGTAGGCTTAAATAGATACCAACTGACGAATGCCTTTGCTTTGCATTTCACTGCCTAAACCTGAAGCAATGACTTCACCACGCTCCATCACCAAATAGTCGTCAGCCAATTCTTCAGCAAAATCGTAGTACTGCTCGCATAACAAAATAGCCATATCGCCACGGCTTGCCAGCATTCGAATGACGCGGCCAATGTCTTTGATGATGCTCGGCTGTATGCCTTCGGTAGGTTCATCTAGCACCAATAACTTGGGTCCAGAAGCCAATGCCCTGGCAATCGCAAGTTGTTGCTGTTGACCGCCAGACAAGTCACCTCCACGGCGATGCAACATTTGTTTTAAGACGGGAAACAACTCAAATAATTCAGCAGGTATGTGTGTACCTGAAGGACGAGTTGCTAGGCCCATGCGCAGATTGTCTTCCACGGTCAAACGCGCAAAAATTTCACGGCCTTGTGGGACGAAGCCGATACCCGCACGGGCACGTTCATAGGGTGCAGATTTTTCAATCGACTGCCCGTTAAAGGTAATGCTGCCATTACGAATCGGCACAGCACCCATAAGCGACTTCAATAGCGTAGTTTTACCTACACCGTTGCGTCCTAATAAAACGGTGATGCGCCCGAGATGGGCTTCAAAACTTACGTCTCGCAAAATATGCGAGCCGCCGTAATATTGGTTGATATTAGAAACTTGAAGCAGTGGCATAGTCTGTAACTTTGAATTCATCGGCCTAAATACACTTCGATCACACGCTCGTCGGCCTGTACTTGCGCCAAAGTGCCTTGCGCGAGGACAGACCCATCACACAGCACCGTAACAATATCTGAAATGGTGTTGATAAAACTCATATCGTGTTCAACCACCATCAACGAATGTTTGCCTTTGAGGGATAAAAACAGCTCTGCAGTGCGTTCGGTTTCAAAGTCTGTCATGCCAGCCACAGGTTCGTCTAACAACAACAGCTTGGGGTCTTGCATGAGCAACATACCGATTTCCAACCACTGCTTTTGCCCATGGCTCAAGTTACCCGCTTGGCGGCGCATTTCTTGGGTGAGGTGGATGGTCTCTAGCACCTCACATAGTCGGTCAGACTGCACGCCATCCAACTTAAAAAACATGGAAGCTGCGACGCCCTTGTGGGTTTTAAGCGCCAACTCTAAGTTTTCGAACACACTCAAATGCTCGAACACTGTTGGTTTTTGAAACTTGCGGCCAATGCCCAATTGCGCAATTTCAGGTTCGTTGTAGCGAAGCAAATCAATCGTGCTGCCAAAGAAAACCTGACCCGAATCTGGTTTGGTTTTACCAGTGATGATGTCCATCATGGTAGTTTTACCAGCACCATTGGGGCCGATGATGCAACGCAGCTCACCCGGCGAAATATCGAGCGATAAGTGGTTGATGGCTTTGAATCCATCAAAACTCACATGGACATCTTCTAAGTACAGTATTCGCCCGTGCGTGGTGTCTAACGCGCCACTGGTGTGTATGCGGCCGTAACTCGCACCGCGATCGCCAGAGGTGACGTCCGTCGACAGTTTTGCCTTGTGCGACTCTAGGCGCTCGGCGCCCTGCTCAAACAGATCGGGGGTCATGGTGTTTCCTCCGTCTGACGTTTGCCAAATATTTTTTGCGCAAAGCCAACGACGCCTTGTGGCAAGAACAAAGTCACACCAATGAACAGTGCACCCAAAAAGTAAAGCCAGAACTCAGGCGCTGTCACTGTGAGCCAACTTTTAGCGCCATTGACTAAGAAGGCGCCAACAATGGGTCCTATCAAAGTAGCGCGCCCACCGACTGCAGCCCACACGGCCATTTCGATCGAATTAGCAGGACTCATTTCACTAGGGTTGATGATGCCCACTTGGGGAACATACAAAGCCCCAGCAATACCGCACATGACAGCTGAAATAACCCAAATGGTGAGTTTGTAAGGGGTAGGCGAATAACCCGAGAACATTACCCGGCTCTCAGCATCACGAATCGCTTGCAAAACACGTCCAAACTTGCTTTGCACCAACCAACGGGCAAACAAGAAGGATGCCAATAAAGTAACCGCCGTTAAAACAAACAAAGTCATACGCATCACAGGCGTTGCGATGGGTAAATCCAAGATACGTTTGAAATCGGTGAAGCCGTTATTACCACCAAAACCTGTTTCATTGCGAAAGAACAGCAACATGGCAGCGAAGGTCAGCGCTTGGGTGATGATGGAGAAATACACCCCTTTGATACGCGAGCGGAAAGCAAAGTAACCAAATACCCACGCCAACACCCCAGGCACCAAGATAATCAAAAACAATGTCGCGATAAAACTATCGCTGAAAGTCCAATGCCATGGCAAAGTCTTCCAGTCCAAGAACACCATAAAGTCTGGCAAATTACTTTTGTAATTTCCGTCAGTACCAATTTGGCGCATGAGATACATACCCATCATGTAGCCGCCTAGCGCAAAGAACAAACCATGCCCTAGAGACAATATGCCGGTGTAGCCCCAAATCAAATCCATGGCTAAAGCGCAAATGGCATAGCACATGATTTTTCCAAACAATGCCACCGCATAGTCGCTCACGTGGAAAAAACTTTCCACTGGCAACCAGATATTGCAGATTGGCACTAGCCCGCATAACAAGACAACTGCAACCAAGAAGAAGGTCCAACCTGCGGGACTCAAAAGTGCAGGTGCTGCAGGTAATTGGATTGCTTGGGTCTTATTCATATCAAGCCTCCGCGCTGCGGCCCTTCATCGCGAACAATCCTTGTGGGCGTTTTTGAATGAAGATGATGATGAACACCAGCACTGCAATTTTTGCAAGTACCGCGCCTGCTAAGCCTTCTAATAGTTTGTTCATGAGTCCTAAGCCCATTGCCGCGTAAACCGTACCAGCGAGTTGACCAACACCACCAAGCACCACCACCATAAAAGCGTCAACGATGTAGTTTTGCCCTAGGTCTGGTCCGACATTACCAATTTGGCTCAATGCACAGCCTGCTAAACCAGCAATACCGCATCCCAATGAAAATGCATAGGTATCTACACGGGCAGTGTGCACACCTAAAGCAGATGCCATGGGTCTGTTTTGCGTGACGCCGCGCACAAACAATCCCAATCGTGTCTTACTAATTAAAAGAGCCATCCCCAGCAAGACAAACAACGCAAAACCGATGATGACCAATCGGTTGTAAGGCAAAGACAAATTAGACAGCACTTGTAAACCTCCACTCATCCAAGAAGGGTTTTCAACGCCAACATTTTGCGCACCAAATAGGCTTCGCACACTTTGCATCAAAACCAAACTGATGCCCCAAGTAGCTAACAAAGTCTCGAGCGGTCTACCGTAGAGATGTCTGAGCACCAAACGCTCCAATACCGCCCCCACCAAGGCGGCAGACATAAATGAGATCGGCACAGCAATCAGCAAATACCAATCAAAAGCTGCAGGCAGGTATTGTCTAAATATTATTTGCACCACATACGTCGCATAAGCACCGATCATCATCAATTCACCATGGGCCATGTTGATCACACCCATCAAGCCGTAGGTAATAGCCAAGCCCAGAGCAACCAACAACAAAATAGAACCAAGGCTGATACCAGTAAACAAAGCCCCTAGTTTTTCTCCAAGACCCAAAGCAGACTGGATGGCACGTAAGGAGGACTCAATTTGATTACGCACCTCTTTGTTGTCTTCTTGGCTCAAACGCTGGTTCAACAAAAGCACCGTATCAGGGGTTTGATTTTGTGCTAGCGCCTTAGCAGCGTTCAATCGCTCTTCAGGCTTGTCGCTGTTGATCATGATCGCAGCACGCGCTAGCAACATCAAGGCTTTCGCACTGCTGTCAGCCTCACCTGCCAACGCCTTTTCAAGCATAGGTAATTTGGTAGTGTCTGGCTCTTTGAGCATTAACTTCACAGCGTCCACACGTTTGGCGACATCAGGACTCAACAACTGCAACGCAGACAAAGCCGCATCGATTTCGCCACGCATGCGGTTGTTATTGATTACGTCTTCAGCGCTTGCAGGCAAAGCGACTTCTTGCCCAGTTGCCGGGTCAAAGGCTTTGGCGTTGCGCATCACAAATACTTGGGATCCGCTGACTTTCACAGCGTCATCTGCCATGGCTTGCAACAAAGCGGCAGTATTTTCATCGGGGGCAGCCAAGGCTTGCTGTAAGGCGGTGATTCGGCTGTCGACATCGCCTTGTGTCAAGGCGCGCGCTTGTTCCGGACTTAATGCATAGGTTGTCCCGACGCAGGCTAAACACATCACACTGACCAACACAAGAGATAAAAAACGAGACATCAAATTTCCATAAAAAAGGGGGAGAGCACTGCCCTCCCCCAATTTGATCGAGGAGAAAGCGAATTACTTCTTCACAGGCTCATCAGGCTTCTTGTCGTTGCCTTCGATGTATGGGCTCCATGGCTTGGCCTTGACAGGACCAGGCGTCTTCCACACCACATTGAATTGTCCATCAGCTTTGACTTCACCGATAAACACGGACTTGTGCAAGTGGTGGTTCTTCTCATCCATCTTCGATGTGATGCCGCTTGGTGCGGTGAATGTTTGACCAGCCATGGCTGCGATGACTTTGTCAACGTCAGTAGATTTTGCTTTTTCAACCGCTTGCTTCCACATGTTGATACCAATGTAAGTAGCTTCCATCGGGTCATTGGTCAAAGGCTTGTCTTTGTGACCAGCGATACCTTTGGCTTTGGCGTAGTCGCTCCACTTCTTAATGAATGCATCGTTGGTGGGGTTCTTGATGCTCATGAAATAGTTCCATGCAGCCAAATGACCGACCAAAGGCTTGGTATCCACGCCGCGCAATTCCTCTTCACCCACTGAGAAAGCTACGACTGGAACGTCTTTGGCTTTCAAGCCAGCGTTGCCGAGCTCTTTGTAGAAAGGCACATTGGAGTCACCGTTGATGGTGGAGACCACGGCTGTTTTGCCACCGGTAGAGAACTTCTTGATGTCAGCCACGATGGTTTGGTAGTCAGAATGGCCGAAAGGTGTGTACTTCTCGTCGATATCAGACTCTTTCACACCCTTGCTCTTCAAATAAGCGCGCAAGATTTTGTTGGTCGTACGTGGGTACACGTAGTCGGTACCGAGCAATACCCAACGCTTGGCAGCGCCGCCGTCTTTGCTCATCAAATAGTCAACCGCTGGAATCGCTTGCTGGTTAGGTGCTGCGCCTGTGTAGAACACGTTTTTGCTGAGTTCTTCACCTTCGTATTGCACAGGGTAGAACAACAAGCCATTCATTTCTTCGACGACTGGCAACACTGACTTGCGTGACACGGAAGTCCAGCAACCGAAGATCACAGAGACTTTGTCTTGACCAAGCAATTGTTTAGTTTTTTCAGCAAACAAAGGCCAGTTAGAAGCTGGGTCAACCACCACAGGCTCGAGTTTTTTGCCGAGTACCCCGCCCTTGGCGTTGATCTCGTCAATCGCCATCAAAACAGTATCTTTCAAGACTGTTTCAGAAATGGCCATCGTGCCAGACAAGCTGTGCAAGACGCCAACTTTGATCGTGTCTGCTGCCATTGCATTTGGCAAAGTGACAAACGATCCTACCGACAGCGCTGCGGCTGCGGCCAGGGCTTTGAGATTTCCTCGACGATTCATCATGGGTTGAACTCCAAAAAAGGTTGGTAAGTGCGGGTAGCAATTCACTCGCTGTAAAACTCTTCGCAAGCCCTGTGCCAACTTCTTGGGCCCCAGTACTTGAATTCTTTTCCTATAAAGAACGATTCAACTTTCCGAAATGGGCACCAAGAAAATGCATCAAAATGGTTTGCGCACCATGTTTGTGCAAACATAGGCGCATCATTTCGTGCACTAACTCTGAATGCTGGAAAAATTTCTGCACAATCGCAAGGCATACAAGTTGCATGAAAATGAAGCTATGGAACTCACACCCCGCGAAAAAGACAAACTCCTGATTTTTACGGCCGCATTGTTGGCAGAACGTCGCCAAGCCCGTGGCTTGAAACTGAACTACCCAGAGGCCATCGCCCTCATCAGCGCCGCCGTCATGGAGGGTGCGCGCGACGGCAAAACCGTTGCCCAGCTCATGAGTGAAGGCCGAACCATCCTCTCTCGCGCAGACGTGATGGACGGGGTCGCTGAGATGATTCCCGATATCCAAATAGAAGCGACCTTTCCCGACGGCACCAAGCTCGTCACCGTGCACCAACCCATTGTTTAAAAGCGAGACTGCTATGCAACGATTTGCTTTATCCCTGCTGTGCCTGCTAGCGCTTTCTGCGCAAGCCCATGAAGGCCATGGCATTGAAGGCGCTTCCCATTACCACGCCAGTGATGTATGGGGATTTGTGATGGCGCTGTGTGTCGGTGCCTTTATGTGGTGGCTCAACGGCCGCGACAAGTGAGGCACGCATGACACCGGGTGAACTTTTCATTGACGAGGGCCAGCATGTCCTCAACCCTGATCGCCGCACTGTCACGCTCGTTGTGCAAAACACGGGCGATCGTCCTATCCAAGTGGGATCGCACTACCACTTTGCAGAGACAAACGCAGCCCTTGGTTTTGATCGCGCAACGGCGCAAGGCATGCGTTTGAACATCGCATCGGGCACAGCAGTTCGATTTGAACCAGGCCAACAAAGAACAGTTGAACTAGTGGACTACGCTGGTAACAGGCAAGTATTTGGTTTTCGCGGCCTGACCAGTGGCCCTCTTCCATCTAAATAATTAAGCGCAAGGAAAATTCGCATGGCAACGATTGGCAAACGCGCTTACGCTGAAATGTTCGGCCCCACTGCGGGCGATAGAGTTCGTTTAGCGGATACCGACTTGGTGATTGAAGTTGAACAAGACTTCACCCTACGGGCCGGAGGTTACGGCGAAGAAGTGAAATTTGGTGGTGGCAAAACGATTCGTGACGGCATGGCACAAAGCCAGCGCACTCGCGATGGCTCTGGTAGCGGCGCACAAGCTGGTGGTGCCGTGGACACGGTTTTGACCAATGCTTTGATCGTGGACCACTGGGGCATTGTCAAAGCCGACATCGGATTGAAAGATGGACGCATCGTCGGAATTGGCAAAGCCGGCAATCCAGACACGCAACCTGGTGTTGACATCGTGATTGGGCCAGGTACAGAGATCATCAGTTGCGAAGGCAATATTGTGACTGCGGGTGGTATAGACACCCATATCCACTTCATCGCCCCACAGCAGATTGAAGAGGCACTCACCAGTGGTGTGACCACTATGATTGGTGGCGGCACTGGGCCGGCTACCGGTACGTTTGCCACCACATGCACGCCAGGCGCATGGAATTTAGAGCGTATGCTGCAGGCCGCAGATGCGTTTCCGATGAATTTAGGTTTCTTAGGCAAGGGCAATGCATCTTTGCCCGATGCCTTGCATGAACAAATCAATGCAGGTGCTATCGGTCTGAAATTACACGAAGACTGGGGCACGACACCTGCCGCGATTGACAACTGCTTAAACGTAGCTGAGGCGACGGATACACAGGTGGCCATTCATACCGACACTTTGAACGAATCTGGTTTTGTAGAAGATACGGTCGCGGCTTTCAAAGGCCGCACCATCCACACATTCCATACCGAAGGTGCTGGTGGCGGACACGCGCCTGATATTTTGAAAGTAGTAGGTGAGGCCAATGTGTTGCCCTCGTCTACCAACCCCACTCGCCCTTACACCATCAATACGCTAGACGAACACGTCGACATGCTAATGGTCTGCCACCACTTAGACCCCGCCATTGCAGAAGATTTGGCGTTTGCCGAGAGTCGTATTCGTCGAGAGACGATTGCAGCGGAAGACATCTTGCATGACTTAGGCGCCATCAGCATGTTTAGCTCAGACAGTCAAGCGATGGGACGTGTGGGTGAAGTGATTATTCGCACTTGGCAAACCGCGCACAAAATGAAGTTGCAGCGAGGCAAATTACCAGGCGACTCCGACAGACATGACAACTTCCGCGCCAAACGCTATATTGCCAAATACACCATCAACCCCGCTATCGCGCATGGCATCAGCCATGAAGTGGGAAGTGTCGAGGTGGGGAAGTGGGCTGACTTAGTCATTTGGAAGCCGGCTTTCTTCGGCATCAAACCCGCTGTCATTTTGAAAGGTGGCTTTATTGCCATGGCCGCCATGGGTGACCCCAATGCTTCTATTCCCACACCTCAGCCTGTGCATTACCGCCCCATGTTTGGTGCTTTTGGTGGTGCTTTGGCGCGAGGTTCTCTTACGTTTGTCTCGCAAGCAGGATTGGTTGCAGGTATTGGTTCTCGGTTTGGCTTGAACAAAACTTTGAGCGCTGTGAAAAACATACGCAATATTGGTAAACGCCACATGATCCATAACGACTATGCACCCCGAATGGAAGTTGATGCACAAACCTATGCAGTGCGTGCAGATGGCCATTTGTTGACGTGTGAACCAGCACACAGTTTGCCAATGACGCAACGTTACTTTTTATTCTGATGCTTGCCTGCTCTAAATTGATTGCTGGTGGCAAAGGTCTTGCCAATGTGTTGCTCAAGCGTGCCAGTTCTGTATCTCTAGATTGGGATGTCAGACAAAAAAGCCGTTTCGAGACGACCGATTCGCTTGGCAGAACCTTAGGCGTTTTCTTAAGCCGAGGCACGGTTATTCGTGGTGGAGATGTCTTGGTCGCTGAAGACGGTTCGCTGATTCAGGTGAATGCGGCTGAGCAAGAAGTTCTGCGTATTACTTTTTGCACCATCCACGGAAGCCCTTTTGACTTGACGCGCGCCGCCTACCACTTAGGTAATCGTCATGTACCCATTGAATTAAAACCTGACCATCTCAAAATTGAACCTGACCATGTATTGGCAGATATGCTGCGCGCCATGCATATGACAGTCAACACAGTGCAAGAGGCATTTGAACCCGAGAGCGGTGCTTACAGTAGTTCTGGTCATAGCCATGCGCATGGCCATGCACACCATGATCATGGCCATAGCCACGCAGATGGACACGACCACGACGGGCACGGTTCGCATGCGCATTGATTCAGAGTCTTCTGAGAAAAAATCTCCGCAAACGCCGCCACTTATCCAGCTGATGTGGCTGGCTTCTCCAGCTTTGCCTATCGGTGGGTTCTCTTACTCCGAGGGATTGGAAGCAGCGATTGACAAAGGTTGGGTGCATGACGAAGGCAGCGCGTGCGCATGGCTCATCGACCAACTGCACCATACGCAAGCCCGTGGAGATATGGCTGTTCTTGCACAAATGGTTATTGCCTGGCAAGCACATGACGTGCAACGCCTCACCGAATTAAGCCAATGGGTGCATGCCACGCGTGAAACAGCTGAATTACGTTTGCAGTCTGAGCAAATGGGGCGCTCCATGCTGGAGTGGCTTCGTAATCAAAACACTGCCAAAGCAGAAAGTATTGATCTGTGCAATGCACTTGTCCCTACTTACCCTCTTTCGTTTGCGTTAGCTTTGTCCTTGACCGGTGCGCCTCTTGCGCAGTGCTTACAAAGCTATGCCTTTGGCTGGGCCGAAAATATGGTGCAAGCTGCATTGAAATCGGTACCGCTGGGACAAAACTCCGGACAGCGGATACTGTTAGCCATGTCGCAAAATATTTCGCAAGCAGTCGCAGAGGCATTGGCTACTACTGATGAAACGCGACAAGTCTTCTCGCCCATGCTGGCTATTTTGTCAGCGCAACACGAAACCCAATATTCGAGATTATTTAGATCATGAGCACACTCCACCACATTGCACAACGCACTAAAAATCTTCCGCCTCTGCGCGTGGGCATTGGTGGTCCCGTCGGTTCAGGCAAAACCACTTTGCTTGAGATGCTCTGCAAAGCGATGCGCGAACGTTATGACCTAGTTGCCATCACCAACGACATCTATACCAAAGAAGACCAACGATTGCTCACGGTGAGTGGTGCATTGCCTGCTGAACGCATCATGGGTGTCGAAACTGGCGGATGCCCACACACCGCCATCCGTGAAGATGCGTCTATCAATCTAGAGGCGATTGACCGCATGTTGGTCGAGTTTCCCAATGCAGATGTGGTGTTTATTGAGAGCGGCGGCGATAACCTAGCCGCGACCTTCAGCCCAGAGCTGAGCGACTTGACTATCTATGTGATTGATGTGGCTGCAGGAGAAAAAATCCCCCGCAAAGGTGGCCCAGGCATTACTAAAAGCGATTTGTTTGTGATCAACAAAACCGACTTGGCCCCCTATGTAGGTGCAGATTTATCTGTGATGCAAGCCGACACCATCCGCATGCGAACCAACACGCAAGGATTAAAACCCTTTGTCATGACCAATTTGCGAACGCTCACAGGCTTACAAGACGTGGTCGACTTTATTGTGAGCAAAGGCATGCTGCCCAACTAACTGGGTTAGCTGACAACTTGTTGTTGGCTATTGCAGAAATGCTCACCGATTCGGCGGTGCAATAGAAGCACCTTCAATCTTGTGGCGTTCCAAGGCTTGCTGAATAAATCCGCTGGCCTTCATGTCTTCCACAAAACTACGTAGAAATTTTTCTGCATCCGCACCGCGTTTTTTGGGAACACCCATGGCTTGTGCGATCACCATAAAACTTCCAGGCAATAACCGCAGGTCAGGCAAGCGCTTAGCGTCTAACTCGAGTTGCTGCTTAACGCCTGCGGCCACATCATGCTTTTGCGCTACAAACATATCCACCACCGAAGGGGATGTGGGACTGCGTACTAACTTAGCAAGCTTTATTTCTCGGGTGAGAAATAAATCGTAAGCACTGCCCTTGCCCACAACGATGGAATGCTCAGCTCGGTCTACTTCCTCATTGCTTTGCAAGGGAGAATTCTTATGGACCAAATAACTGCCCTCTATCAAAACATAAGGTGATGTGAAAGCAATAGCATCCGCGCGCATCGGGTCGACCGCGAAGAAGCCTATGTCGACTTTCTCGCTGGAGAGCGCTTCGACAGATTTACCAGCCGCATCAAACACCACATAGTCGACTGGTACTCCCAAACGCTTAGCGAGTTCGGCTGCTAAGTCGACCGATACACCTACTGGTTTTTGGGTAACCGCATCGAGCTTGGCCAAAATGGGATTTCCGACATTGATGCCGGCGCGAAGTTTTCCTGTGGGTGCAAAGCTTTGGATCATGGTGTTATCAAACTGAAGGACTTGTTTGGTGGGAGATGGAATACCTTTTGAATTGATGGCTGCCGTATGGACTTGCCAGTTGCGAACACCTGACTTATCCAACTCCATGCGTAGCGCCCAGCCTCGGTTGTTTTCGGGCAAGCTGAACCCATCAAAAACAAAATTGCCTAGGCTATAAAAAATAGGCTTGTTTTTATAGCGTTCGGTATCTTGGACTTGGTGAGGGTGACCACCGATCACCGCGTCAGCACCTGCGTCGATCATCAAACGTGCTAATTGACGTTGACGCGCATTGGCCACCGGTTCTTCCCAGCCCCAGTGCATCACAGGAATGACAATATCGGCGCGCCATTCTTTTCTGGCGGCTTGTATGTCGCGGACCACTTGCTCGTCCTCGCTCCAAGCCACGCCAACGCGATCGTGGTCTGCTTCAAAACTACGCGGCTGAAATTCGTCGTATCCCAATATCGCAATGCGTATGCCATTTCGCTCAAACACCATGGGCGTATGCGCTTCTTTGAGGTTATGGCCTGCTCCGTAATAGCCAATTCCATTTTTCTTGAGAAGTCCCAGCATTTCGGTAAACGCCTCAGGACCAAAGTCACCCGAGTGGTTGTTAGCCAAACCCACGGCATCAAAATATTTGCGCAAGTACTTCAAGCTTCTAGGATGCGCCCTAAAGGTATTGGGCTTATCGGGCTCTTCAGAACCCTTAGTCGCGACTACACACTCTAAATTTCCGATCCGAATATCGCTGTCTTTGAACAATTTGGCAAAACCAGAAAACGGATCCTGGCCTTGCTGCATTGCCTTACCAGGCGCGCCTGCAAGCATCATGTCGCCCACCACTAAAAGTGAGACAGTGGAAGATTTAGCAGAAGCTTGTGCTGACGTTGCCAAGGGAGTTAAGAGCAACACCCATAGGCAAAGCAATTGTGCAAACACATGTGGACGACAAAAATTCATGGTGCCTCCTCCAGCAAGCTGCATCCGTAGACCAATTCCTTACCCAGAAACGGGGAATACACGGCAATACGTCCTGTCAGGCTATTCGCCTGAGAGATTTTCTGCACTGTTGGTTTTATAAATTTCACGTGTTGCAAGATCATGGGTTGGCGTCGTGTTTGGTAAGACACGTAGAGATCGACTGAGTCGACTTGATTGGGCGAGTCAAGGACTACCGCTTTGAAACGAAAGCGCCCGCCAATATCCATACTTTCTGCCAGATACGGATCAGTAACTGGCTTAAAGACATGCGTCTCGTTGTATCCGTTCAGTTCGAACTGGCACTGCAACTGCGTACCTGCCCACACTTGTGTGCCAAACAAACACACTGCACCGATGAAAAATTTCATACGTCCACCTTCTGCGTAACTTCTTTTAAACGCACACCCATGATCAAAGAACCCATTGTGTAGTCAACGTCCAAGCCTAAGCGATTTTTATCAGGAACAGTAGATGGATCGGTGTAGGTTCCAAAGAGGTGGTCCCACACAGAAAAATAAGACCCGAAATTCGTATCCCCATACTGCTTGTTATGGTTGTGGTGAATGAAATGCATTCTTGGCGTGACCAAGAACCATTCCAGTTGTTTTTCAAAAGGAAGTCGAAGATTGGTATGCGTCAGATGTTGGCTTGCAACTTCAATCAACACAATGATGTAGAAAATAGCAGCGCCGTCATGTATGAAAAAGAGCGTTGAGAACACCAACCCCGGCAACACAATAAATGCCATGTGCAAAGGTGACCCCCTCGCACCCGATAGCCAATTGATCGCTTTAGGCGAGTGGTGGAAAGCGTGACAGCTCCAAAACGTTTTGGAGTGCATCAGGCGATGTAGCCAATAACTACAAAAATCAACACACACCAAATAGAGTAGTAACTGGACAGGGGCACTTATGCTGATGTCATGCGCCGGGGCGTTTTGCCACATCTGATGCACAGCACCGACCCCAAGCACCACGACGGGCGTTAAAAATTCCTCTGCTAGTCCCGCAAGTAGTAAAGCTATAAAAATGAAAAACCCGTCAAAAAGCTTCACTTTTTGGAGTGCGAAGCCACGCATGGGGAATCGCAGCGATAAGCCCCAAAAAACAAAACCAAGCAAGATGAAAACTGCCAGTCGCAATAGGGTTTCATGGCTAATGAGATGGCTGAGCATGGTCAATAGAAGGTAGGGGTTGCTAGGGTTGTTACTGACAAGTGGGTGACCGTTTGAAAGACTAAGCTGAATGTATCATCACCCCGCATTTTGATTGCGTTATTCACCTCAGGGCTATTCGCTATTCAAAGCATCTTGCTTACTCTCAAAAAAAGGTTACGCCATGTCCATTTCATCCACCATGCATTTTGTTGACCACGGAAAAGGTGGCGGCCCAGACATTCTTGTTCCTAGCGAATGCGCTGTTCCAAGCCCTCAGCATGGCGAAGTTTTGGTGCGCGTTGCCTATGCTGGCGTGAATCGACCTGACTGCTTACAACGCAGTGGCCGTTATCCACCTCCTGTTGGTGCCTCTCCCATTGTTGGATTAGAAGTATCGGGTGAGGTGGTGGCCTTAGGCGAAGGTGTCACGCAATGGAAAGTAGGCGACAAGTTGTGTGCACTCACCAATGGTGGCGCTTACGCAGAATATGTCACGGTTCCTGAAGGTCAGGCTTTGCCCATCCCCAAAGGCTATTCCATGCTGCAAGCAGCTGCCTTGCCTGAGAACTTCTTCACTGTTTGGACCAATGTGTTTCAGCGCGGCAAGTTGCAAAAGGGCGAAACGTTTATGGTGCACGGCGGATCTTCTGGCATTGGCTTAACTGCGATTCAACTTGCCCATGCATTTGGCGCCAAAGTATTTTGTACAGTCGGCAATGAAGAAAAAGCCAAAGCCTGTCGCGACGTTGGTGCAGATGTTGCCATTAACTACAACACGCAAGACTTTGTTGAAGTTGTGATGGAGCACACCAACAAGCAAGGCGTCAACATCTTGTTAGACATGGTGGGTGGCAGCTATATTCAGCGCAACCTCCAATCGTTAGCACCAGATGGTCGATTGGTACAAATCGCCTTTTTGCAACCTTCTAAAGTAGAAGTAGATTGGGTCTCTCTGATGGCCAAACGCTTGACGTTTACTGGCTCTACCCTTCGTCCACGCACTGCTGCAGACAAAGCGCAAATGGCAAGAGAGCTCAAGCAACACGTCTGGCCCCTTCTTGAAGCCGGCACTGTCAAGCCAGTTATCCACCAAGTGTTTGATTTAGCACAGGCTAATCTTGCACACGCATTGATGGAATCATCCGTGCATATTGGGAAAATTATGTTGAAGGTGGGTGATAATTAGATTAGTAGCACCTTGATCTTTTTCGAACAGTCAATTTTTCATCTAAGAATTTCAGAAAAATACGCTGACAGTTCCTCAAAGCCATCTAGCGGCAAGACGTTGGCCACATATTGATCAGGCCGCACAACGATCATGCACCCCTTCTCGCGGTTGATGCCGCGCATGTCGAAAATGTCGCCAAGTCCTTTGTGGTCAGCGCAAAAAACTTTTTCATGGTCTTGCAAACCGAGTTTGCCAGTTTTGGGTTTAAGTAGCGAGGGCATGTGCTCGTAAGCAAGTTGCTCAAAGGTCTGCTGAAACACCGCCCGAAAGTCAATGACTGCATCGATATCCTCACCCTTTCGTGTGTGTTTAACGACGGGTGATTTGGGGTTGCTTTCTAACCAATCAGCCAGCTTTTGAATCGCTGACCCTGTATTCGAGCTATCTGTACTGCCAGCAAACGCATAAATCCGCCAACGCGCATCCGCTTCAGCTACATGGCCCAATTGCATTTGCTTGACGTCTGATAAACGCACTACGGGTGCTGAGTGAAAGCGTCGACCTATCTCTTCGCCTTTGGCCAGATCTTGGTGCTTGCTGGCAGCAAATAAATACGATGTGTCATATTTCACAGCGGTGCCGCCTGTGAACTCTAGGTTTTCTTTGAACTGACGAATGATGCGCGGCTCTTCTGTACCATCGCGCTCGGCCTGCGTTGTAGGGGCAGACATGATGCGCGACCAAGCATGGTCCGTTTCTACCAAACGCTTGGCTTCGGTTAAGCGCTCTTTGGAATAACTGCGTAACAAGGCCGCATCTGATCGACCTTGCAACACGTGCACCAATTTCCATCCGAGATTGAAGGTGTCTTGCATGGACACATTCATGCCTTGACCAGCTTTAGGCGAATGGGTGTGGCACGCGTCGCCTGCAGTAAAGACACGCGGGTTGCGATCGACGCCTTCGGGCACGTCATCAAAGCGGTCGGTAATGCTGTGGCCAATATCGTAGATCGACCACCAGACCACTTCTTTCACATCCAGTGAATAGGGTTTGATGATACGGTTGGCCGCAGCAATCATGTCGTCTTGGGTGAATTTGCGATGGGCGGCTTTTTCATCTGGGCGAAGTTTATCTAGTTCGACATACATGCGAAACACATAGCCACCCTCGCGCGGCAAGATCAATACATTGCCTTCGTTGGCGGAGGAGATCAAACATTTTTGGCGGACATCTGGGAAATCAGTATTCGCCAAAATATCCATCACGCCCCAGGCTTGGTGCGCCGCATCGCCATGCAACTCGCCGCCTATGGCTTTGCGTACAGATGAATGTGCGCCGTCGCAGCCCACCACATAGTTGGCGCGCACAGTGCGTGTAGCGCCCCAGTTCACGCCGCTTGAATCTTTTAGCGTGACAGTGACTGGGTAGTCATCGGTCGTGGGGTCAATCGTTAACCCCTGCACTTCCCAGCTGTAGTCGGGCTCTAAGCGTGAGGGCGAGTTTTTCATCACCTCAAGAAAGAGCTCATGCAGTCTCGCCTGGTTAATCAGGATATGCGGCATTTCAGAACTGTCGTCGGCCACGTCTTGCACGCGACCCACGCGTTTGATGTGCTGTGGAATCTTAGGGTCTGGCATCCAAAAAGCCGTTTGATTGACCCAATAGGTTTCGCGTTTGACCTTGTCGGCAAAACCAAAGGCTTGAAACATTTCCATACTGCGCGTGTTAATGCCATCCGCTTTGCCCTTGATGATGTTGCTGGGCATGCGCTCGATGATCATCGTATTGATTTCCGGGAAATGCGACAACTGAGCCGCAAGACACAAACCAGCTGGACCAGTTCCAGCAATTAGCACATCAACTTTCTCAGGCAAGGGTTCGTTGATACCGCGATTACGTCGATTGGCGGCTGCTTCTTTGATATCGGGGTTACCACCTCTAAAGCCATTTTTATAAAACTGCAT
>CANBZB010000022.1 GCA_947373745.1 Burkholderiales bacterium
GGACACGGAGCGCCCAAGAAAGAGCCTCCAACCGTTAGTAATTTGTACGATCCAGCCGTTATCAAGTTAGACGGGAATAACCGTCCGCTAACTCCGGTGGTGCAAAAGAATTCGTATGCAGACTATTTTTTGTGCCACAAAACAGTACCCAAAAAATACCAAGAAACGATTCTTAACGAAATGAATACGTTTGCGGACCGCATGAATTTACCGCGGGCGCAAGATCTGCCCTGTATGGTCAAGGTCACGAAACCGCACACGAAGTTTCCTGGCGCAGTATTTATTGAGTTTTACGTGGATGAAAAATCTGCTGCTTCATGCATTCGGTTAAATAATTGCATATCTACGCGCCTAGTTATGCTGTATCCCAAAGATAAAAAAGCTAAAACGGTTCAAGAAATCTATCGTTCCTATGTACTGACCGACGAGCGCAAATACAAACGTAGTTCTTTTTGTGTATCACCTGAGGGGCAGTTATTGGGTGAGAAAAATTGCTACGTAGCGCTGCATCCGGACTGGCTGTTTAACTAGGAAATGGTCTGCCCGGAGGGGATCGAACCCCCGACCCACAGCTTAGAAGGCTGTTGCTCTATCCAACTGAGCTACGGGCAGAAATAAAACAAAAAAGGCCCCGGAAGGGGCCTTTTTCTCTTAGTGGTCGGGGCGATAGGATTCGAACCTACGACCCTCTGGTCCCAAACCAGATGCGCTACCAGACTGCGCTACGCCCCGAAGCCTGACATTCTACCTCGAAGAATCCAAGGGCAAACCATGATGCAATATATTTCATAAATTCTGTAGAGTTGCAATTTAATGCAGGAGCGCCCATGTCCCCCCATATAGCCATACCACGTCAGTACAACGCAGCAAAAGATTTGCTAGCGCGCAATGCCAAAAACGCAGAGAAAACAGCATTTATCGATGCTATTTCAGGCGAAAAAATAAGTTACGGAGCGCTGTCACAACAAGCCTACCAGTTTGCCAATGCATTGCGCGCGCAAGGTTTTCAGCCAGAAACACGCGTCATGGTGTGCATGCTCGATACGCCTGCATGGCCTGTTGTGTTTTTAGGATGCATGCTTGCGGGCGTCGTACCCGTGGCAACCAACACTTTGCTCACGACAAAAGATTTCGACTATATGCTTCGCGACTCTCGCGCCAAGGCGCTGATAGTGTCTGCTTCGCTTTTACCCGCGTTTGAGGGATTGATTGGTCAATTACCTGACTTAAAGACCACCATCGTTTCTGGCGCATCTCTTGAAAGCGATAAATATCTCTCCTTAGAAAAATTGATTGCGCAAGCTGACTCACAAACACAATGTGCAGAGACTTGCGCAGATGACGTATGTTTTTGGCTTTATTCCAGCGGTTCTACTGGTTCACCTAAAGGCACTGTGCATTTACATAGCCACTTGATTCAAACGGCAGAACTCTATGGCAAAGGCGTCTTGGGCATTCAAGCATCCGATGTGGTGTATTCAGCAGCCAAGTTCTTTTTTGCCTACGGATTGGGTAACTCTCTGACGTTTCCGATGAGTGTGGGTGCCACCACAATTTTGCTGCCCTCTAGACCTACGACCAGCGATGTATTTAGTATCTTGACTAAATTCAAACCAACTATTTTTTACGGCGTACCAACGCTGTACGCCGGTTTATTGGCAGACCCGCAACGCCCCGCTGCTTCTGAATTGAATTTGCGTATGTGCACCAGCGCTGGTGAAGCGCTTCCTGCTGAAATTGGAAAAAATTGGACCAATGCCTATGGATGTGAAATATTAGATGGCATTGGCTCTACGGAGATGCTCCACATTTTCTTAAGCAATAGACCTGGGCATGTGCGCTATGGCACCACTGGCCAAGCTGTCCCAGGATACCAGTTGCGCATCGTCGATGAAGATGGAAATGACTGCAAAGACGGTGAAATCGGTGAGCTTCAGATTAACGGCCCAAGTGCGGCGTTAATGTATTGGAACAACCGCGCCAAAACCAAAGCCACGTTTGCTGGCGAATGGACACGCAGTGGTGACAAATACATACGCGATAAAGACGGCTTCTATACCTACAGTGGCCGCAGCGACGATATGCTGAAAGTGGGCGGTATCTATGTGTCTCCCTTTGAAGTAGAAGCATCCATCATGACGCATGCCAGCGTTTTAGAAGCAGCGGTAGTAGGCATGGCAGATACAGATGGCTTGATCAAGCCCAAAGCCTTTGTCGTTCTCAAGTCTGGGCAAACCATGACGCAAGACGAGTTAAAACAGCACGTAAAGTCCCAGCTCGCGCCATACAAATATCCGCGTTGGGTAGAGTTTGTGCAAGATCTACCTAAAACTGCCACAGGGAAAATCCAACGCTTCAAACTCAGAACATGAGCTCTTTGTGCGTCCAATAGCAGTATGCTTAGAGAGATTATGAAAGGAACACATCATGGTTAAAAGCTCTAGCCGCCACATCGTGTGTTTGGTGATGTTGAGCCTTTTCAGCTTGACTGGCTTTGCGCAAGATTTCCCTCCCAAGAAAACCATCAGCATGGTGGTTGGATTCGCCGCAGGCGGAGCGGCTGACACTGCCGCGCGCATCATTGCCAAAAAACTAGGCGAGAACATCGGCGCCTCCGTTGTCATTGACAACAAAGGTGGTGCTGGCGGCAATATTGCGCATCAGTTCGTGGCTACTGGCCCAACAGATGGCAGCACGATTTTGTTTGGGTCGGTAGGGCCATTAACCATTTCTCCCCACCTGTTCAAACTTCCCTACGACCCAGTGAAAGATTTATCTCCTATTACCATGGGCGTGAATTTTCCAAACGTCTTAGTTGTGCATGCTGGCATGGGCATCAAAACCTTTGCGGATTACATCGCCTATGCCAAAAAGAATCCCGGAAAACTTGACTATGCGTCCACTGGTCCAGGGTCAGCGTCGCATCTGGCAGGTGAATTGCTAGACGACATGGCCAAAATTGATACCGTCCACGTTCCCTACAAAGGTGGCGCACCTGCATTACAAGACTTGCTTGGCGGACGTGTTGCTGCCTATTTCTCTACCTACTCCACATCACAAGCCTATATAGAAAACGGCAAGCTCATTCCTTTAGCGAGTACTGGTGCACAACGTTTGCGCGCGTTACCCAATATTCCCACCATCGCTGAATCTGGCTATCCCGGTTTTAGCGCTACCAATTGGTATGCGTTCGTAGCATCTTCTAAAGTGCCACCGGCTATCTTGGACCGTTGGAATACAGAACTCGTCAAGGTATTGAAATCAGCTGATGTCGTCGAACAACTCAACAGCCATGGCCTTACGCCATTACCGGGGACAAGGAATGAATTGGCAACGTATATGGCGAGAGAAACCGCCACGTGGGGACGCGTAATACGCGAGCGCAATATCAAAGGCGAGTAAGGCTATCCGTTAGCCCCATTCGAATTTTTAAGTCTACATACCTTCTAGCCAACATGCAAAACACACTAAACCTCTCATACAAGCTAAGCCGCCGCATTGCCCTCGCTGGTGTTGGATTATTTTTATGGATTGCACACACAGCGCAAGCTGCAGAGATTCGCGTCATCACATCTGGTGCTTTTACGGAAGCCTACAAACAACTCGCGCCTATATATGAGCAAGCTACTGGCCACAAAATCATCAGTGCCTATGGTGCATCGATTGGCAACGCGCCTGACTCAATCCCTACCCGTTTCGCCCGTGGCGAAAAGTTTGATTTGGTCATTCTGTCTGAAGGCGGCTTAGAAGCGCTGATGAAAGAAGGTAAATTGGTAAAGGGAAGTCGTGTCGACCTCGCCCGCTCGCAAATTGGCGCAGCCGTACGCAAAGGCACGCCTAAACCTGATATCAGCACTGTAGAAGCTTTAAAAAAGACTTTGCTAGATGCAAAATCGATCGCTTACTCTGCCAGTGCGAGCGGCACCTATTTATCGACCGAGTTGTTTCCAAAGCTTGGAGTTGCAGAACAACTGAAAGACAAAGCTAAACGCATCATGAGTGAGCGCGTGGGTGCTGTGGTGGCTAGAGGCGATGCTGAATTAGGTTTCCAACAAGTCAGCGAGTTGATTTACTTCAAAGAACTAGACTTCATAGGCACCTTGCCTGAATCTGTACAGCAAACCATATTCTTTTCTTCCGCCTTGGTCGAGGGTTCAACCGAGCAAGAGATTGCCAAACACTTTGTGAAATTTCTCACGTCAGCTTCTGTTGCCAAGCTGGTTCGCGAAACGGGCTTAGATCCTGCCACCAGCAAATAATTGATTGGGCTAATTAGGGATGCAGCCTGAAAAACAAAAGCGCATTGCACCACTCAAAGGTGTGCGTGTTCTTAGTCTGGCACTCAATCTGCCCGGACCTGCCGCCATGATGCGATTGCATCAGATGGGCGCTACTTGCACCAAGCTTGAGCCACTAGCGCCTAGTGGCACAAGCACGGCAGACCCTATGGGCTTGTACAAACCGGCTGCTTACCAAACCATGCACCAAGGCATGCGCGTGGTCCAAGCCGATTTAAAAACAACGCGCGGTCAAGTTGCCATGCATAAGCTAATGGCAAAGACAGATGTATTGATCACCTCGTTTCGGCCTTCTGCACTCAGCAAACTCGGGCTTGATTGGAAAGCATTGCATCGCCTCTATCCCAGTTTGTGCATGGTGAGCGTTGTAGGAGGGTCTGGTGCGCGTGCTGAAGAACCTGGGCATGACCTCACATACTTAGCTGAAAACGGATTGCTCAACGGACTCGAATTACCTGCCACTTTGTACGCAGATATGGGTGGATCGCTGATGACCACCGAAGCTGTTTTGCAAGCCCTTTTGATGCGACAAAGTAGCGGTCGTAGCAAGGGACGCGGCGTCTTTCAAGAGATTGCACTCAGCGATGTTGCCAGCTATCTCGCTCTGCCACGCACTTGGGGTTTAACTACGCCTGATGGCGATGTAGGCGGTGCCCATGCAGGTTACAAAATTTACCCATGCAAAAACGGACGCGTTGCGGTTGCTGCTTTAGAGCCGCATTTTGCGAAACGTTTGTGTTTGGCTGTGGGTTTAGAAGAGAAAGATATGCATTCCATGCATGCTTTCAAAACGCACAAGGCTTTTGCGAATTTTTTTGCTAGTCAGACGCGTCAACAATTAGACCGCTTGGCTGCTAGCAAAGATATTCCTTTGCACACATTAACTAAATAGACAACTGGCTTAGTAGGTAAAACGCACTTTGTGCACTGTGCTTAGCAAGGCCTTGGTTCAATATGTATCCACCAAATGCCGCAACGGATGCAAAGCCGTTGGCCATGGGCTTTGAAAAAATGGTGTCACCATATCAGGCCTTATCTCTTCAATAGTGGCAGGCAGCCATTTGGGTTGACGGTCTTTGTCAATTACCAAAGCGCGAATTCCTTCCGCTGTATCGGTTTGCGCGCCACGACGCGACAAGTGGTCCGCATGAAAGCAATGGCGCACCATGTCACGCTCCATACGCAATTCATCGGATAAACCCATAGACCTGCCTCGGCGAATTTGTTCCAAACTCACGGCCAACAAAAGCGGCGAGCGTTGTCTCAGTGCTTTAAGCGTTTCTGCGGCCCAACCCTCTGGTTGCTTGCTCACCAATTGACTGAGCGCTTGCACCATGTCTGAGACAGTAGGCAAACGGAATATGGTGTCTATGTTTGCATCCCACCAACTCGGTCTTGTTGATGCATTTTTTATTTGACTGCTATCCGTTTCAGATTGGGAAGCATTGACAGCATGAACTGCAGCTTGCTCTTTAACCCAAGCTACAACGTCATTCCCGTGTTTCCATGACTTGCTCTGTAATCCGTCCCACACAGCAACTAAAGCATTTGAATGGATGCAGACATCCGCTAAGCCAACGGCAAGCGATTCTGCGCCTCGCAATAACTGTCCTGTGAGTGCCAAGTACTCACCCGTATTTCCAGGGCAGCGGCTTAAAAAGTAACCGCCTCCAACATCTGGGAACAAGCCAATCTGCGTTTCAGGCATCGCCATTTGTGTGCGCTCTGTCACAACGCGCAGCGCAATGCCTTGGCTCAAGCCCATGCCGCCGCCCATCACAATGCCGTCCATCAAAGCAATATAAGGTTTGCGATAGGTGTGAATGATGTGGTTGAGGTTGTATTCTTCAGTGAAAAAATCTTCTAAGCTAGCGTCGCCAGATAAGGTGGCTTGGTGAAAGTAACGGATATCTCCGCCTGCGCAAAAAGCGCCGAAGGGGCCTTCCTTGTTACTTCCGCGTATCACCACAGCCAAGACCTCTGCATCGCTTTCAAAACCACGCAATACATGGGTGAGTTCTCTCACCATGGGAAGCGACAAAGCATTCAAAGCTTTGGGGCGGTTCAAAGTGATAAAACCAATTGCACCAATTTTCTCCGATACAACTTCTTCGCTATAAATGTTCATGACCTTGTTTCCTCTAAACTTTTGCGTTTCATGCCGTAGGCATTCACTACCAACGCAACGATGACCAAAGCACCGCCACTGATGACGCGGGCACTAGGTTCTTCCCCCGCGCCTATCCATGCCAAAAATATTCCAAATAAAACTTCAAGCAACGAGAGCAATGAGATTTCAGGCGCAGACAAAATGCGCGCACAAAAAACCAATAAGGTACAAGGCATGGCTAACTGAACCAAGCCCAATAATGCCAACCATGCAATATCGTGCGGGCTCGAATGCAACGGCCAAGCAAGAAAAAATGTGAGCAATCCAGAAATAACGGCACCCACTAACACTGCAGGCAGTAGATCTAAAGAATCACCTGTTTTTTGGGCTTGCTGCACCACACACCAATTCACCGCAGCAGCAGTGGGCACTAAAAACCCAATCAAAGTACCCCATGGCAGTCCCGCCAAGGTGAAGGCGTTAGAGGTCGACGATGCCGATGGCGGCTCTGCATACATCCAAAACATGCCTGCACCTGCAATCACAATGGCAAGCCACGTGGGAAGTTGAATGGTTTGTTTGTAAAAAATTCTGGCAACTAACGCCGTGAGCAATGGGCCAACGGACATGGTCACCAATACTTCAGCCACAGACGCTAACGTCAATGCCACCATAAAAGCGGTGAACATGACTGCCCAGCACAAACCGCTGAGCCATAACTGCTTGGGTGCGTTGACTAAGCGTCGTAGAACACCCGGACCTTGCAGCACCCGAAGAAAAACCAGCAAACAAATAGCGGTAAAAAAACTCCGCCAAAAAGTCAACTCAAAACTTTGAACAGACTCCAACATCCGCGTGACCACACCAGCGATAGACCACATGGCGGTTGCAGCCACCATGGTCCAAACAGCGCGGGTATGGGTCCAACGCAAGGAACTGGTCCTTAGATTTTGTTTTTCTTGCGCTCGTGTTCTTTTAAGAAACGCTTGCGCAAACGCACACTCTTAGGCGTGATTTCGACCAATTCGTCGTCATCTATAAATTCAACACCGTATTCCAAGGTCAAATCAATGGGGGGCGTGATTTTCACAGCATCTTCTTTGCCTGAGACGCGGAAGTTGGTTAATTGTTTGGTACGGGTGGCATTGACCACCAAGTCGTTATCACGACTATGGATGCCCACAATCATGCCTTCATACACAGGGTCATTCGCTTTGACAAACATACGACCACGGTCATCCAGCTTACCCAAGGCGTAGGTGAAGATCTCACCGTCATCCATAGAAATCAACACACCGTTTTTGCGTCCACCGATATCGCCTTTGTGCGGCTCGTAGCTATCAAAGATGTTGGAGATCAAACCAGAACCGCGCGTCAGGTTTAAAAACTCGTTGGTAAAACCAATCAAACCACGCGCAGGAATACGGTATTCCAAACGTACACGGCCACGGCCATCAGGTTCCATATTGACGAGTTCACCTTTGCGTTCACCCAAAGCTTGCATCACGCCACCTTGGTGGGCTTCTTCAATGTCGGCAGTGACCAACTCGATAGGTTCATGGCGTTCGCCATTGACATCGCGGTAGACCACGCGAGGCTTAGACACGGCTAACTCATAGCCTTCACGTCGCATGTTTTCTAACAAAATGGTCAGGTGCAATTCACCACGGCCCATCACTTCAAACACACCTTCTTCGTCGGTCTCTTTGACGCGCAAAGCCACATTGTGTTGCAGCTCTTTTTGTAAGCGATCCCAAATTTGACGGCTAGTGACAAACTTGCCTTCACGTCCTGCCAGGGGGCTGGTGTTGACGCAAAAATTCATTGTCAACGTGGGTTCGTCCACCTTCAGCATCGGCAAAGGTGCTGGATTCAAAGGATCGGTGATGGTGACACCAATACCGATATCCGCAATACCGTTGATCAAGACGATGTCGCCAGGGCCAGCTTCAGTCGCTTGAACGCGCTCTAGACCTTGGAATGTCAGCACTTGGTTGATACGGCCTTTGACGGGCTTGCCATCGACACCTTCCATCACCACGACATCCATCATGGGTTTGATCGTTCCTTGGCTAACCCGTCCAACGCCAATACGACCGACGAATGTCGAAAAATCAAGCGCAGAGATTTGTAATTGCAAAGGAGCACTGGGGTCACCTTTTTGTGCAGGCACGTGTTTCAAAATCGTATTGAACAAGGCCGACATATCGGGGCCCCACTGCTCACCAGCAGCGCCCTCTTCCATCGACGTCCAACCATTGATACCTGATGCATACACCACGGGGAAATCGAGTTGCTCGTCAGTTGCGCCGAGTTTGTCAAACAAATCAAATGCGGCGTTCACCACAAAATTAGGACGCGCACCTGGCTTGTCCACTTTGTTCACTACCAAGATGGGGCGCAGTCCCAAGGCCAAAGCTTTCTTAGTCACAAAACGGGTTTGTGGCATCGGGCCTTCTTGCGCGTCAATCAACAGCACCACACCGTCGACCATCGACAAAGCACGCTCCACTTCGCCGCCAAAGTCCGCGTGTCCAGGGGTGTCGACGATATTGATGTGTGTGCCTTCCCAACTCACGGCACAGTTTTTAGCCAAGATGGTGATGCCACGCTCACGCTCAATCGCGTTGTTGTCCATCACGGTATCGACCACTTTTTCGTGCTCGGCAAATGTGCCGGACTGGCGCAAAAGTTGGTCCACCATGGTGGTTTTACCGTGGTCAACGTGCGCGATGATGGCGATATTGCGAATTTGTTTACTCATACTTCACTCTCCAAAATGGTTTGAATTTCTATGGGGCTTAACAAGCGCCCAGGAATTAGTTCTCCGGCCTTCACATGCGCAGTGCCAAGCAATGCGCGAGGTGATTCGCCGTACACAGCGGTTTGCTCGCAATCGGGCCAATGGCCTCTGCGCCGTAAACCGCTTAAAAATCTGCCAGCATCTTCCTTGTCCAAGGTGACAGGCGTATGTCCGTCCAATAGCGCGTCTACGGGTAATAAACGGTTGGCGCGGTCTGCTTCAGACAAGGCCTCGAGATCTTGTAGACCAATACATTGGTCTACTTGGAAAGACCCAGTGGCCGTGCGACGTAAATAACTGACATGCGCGCCACAACCCAAAGCATTACCAATATCTTGTGCCAAGGTTCTGATGTAAGTGCCCTTGCTGCAACGCACACGAATGCGCAAACGTCGTACACCTGCCTCAGGTTCAATCTCTTCTAACGCGAGTTGGTAGATAGTGATGTTGCGCGCTTCGCGTTCAACTTCAATGCCAGCACGTGCATAGTCGTAGAGGGCTTTGCCGTCTTTCTTCAATGCGCTATACATCGGAGGAATTTGTGCAATCGGTCCAGTGAACCGTTCTTCAACAGCTTGCAGTTGTTCAGGAGAAAAATCGACAGGCTTGGTAGCAACCACTTCACCCTCTGCATCGCCCGTAGTGGTTTCAATGCCCAACGAGGCAATCGCTTCATACGATTTATCTGCATCTAAATGCAGTTGGCTAAATTTAGTGGCTGCACCAAAGCACAGTGGCAACACCCCCGTGGCCAAAGGATCTAAGGTACCTGTGTGGCCCGCTTTTTCAGCGCGCAACAACCACTTGGCCTTTTGCAAGGCGTCATTGCTAGAGATGGAAAGGGGTTTGTCTAACAGCAACACCCCATGCACAGGGCGTCGCTGCACCCTGGTGCGCGGCGCGTTCATACTCAATCGTCCTTAGCGCGGGAAGAGACAGCCTTGGCGATCAAGGCATTCATATCGGACGCATGCTCAGGCGTGCGGTCGTAAATGAAATGCAAAGTCGGTACGGTGTGGATATGCAAGCGCTTGAACAACCCATTACGCAAGAAACCAGCTGCTTGGTTCAAACCTTCTGCTGTTTCAACAGGGTCACCATTGAGCACACTGAAATGCACTTTGGCATGGGCGTAATCCGGCGTAACTTCAACGCCTTGCAAAGTCACCATACCCACGCGAGGATCTTTTAGCTCGCGCGCGATCAGCTCGGCCAGATCGCGTTGGATCTGGTCGGCCACTTGGTAACTGCGGTTAGGCGTTGAACTTGATTTACGGGCCATGGCACTCGCGTTTTACAACGAACGGGCAACCTCTTTGATTTCAAAGAACTCCAACACATCGCCTTCGACGATGTCGTTGTAGTTTTTGATGGTCAAGCCGCACTCAAAGTTCTCTTTGACTTCTTTGGCGTCGTCTTTGAAACGCTTCAAGCTGTCGAGCTCACCTGTGAAGACAACCACGTTGTTGCGCAACAAGCGCAACTTCGCGGAGCGACGCACCAAGCCAGAGGTGACCATACAGCCTGCAATCGCACCAATCTTGCTGACACGCAAGACTTGGCGAATTTCGGCGGTACCGATAACTTCTTCTTTCTTATCTGGCGTCAACATGCCCGACATCGCAGCCTTGAGTTCGTCTACCGCGTCATAAATAATGTTGTAGTAACGGATCTCGACGTCGTTCGATTCAGCTAACTTGCGCGCACCTGCATCCGCACGGGTGTTGAATCCAATCACCACGGCTTTTGAGGCAATTGCCAAGTTCACATCGCTCTCGCTGATGCCACCGACAGCGGCATAGACCAGTTGCACTTTGACTTCTTCGGTTGACAACTTGAGCAATGACGCAGCCAAGGCTTCTTGTGAACCTTGCACGTCGGCTTTGACAATGATCGGCAACATCTTCACATCACCGGATGTCATGTCAGAGAACATGTTCTCGAGTTTCGACGCTTGCTGTTTAGCCAGCTTGGTATTGCGCACCTTACCAGCACGATAAGTAGCAATTTCACGGGCGCGGCGCTCATCGGTCATGACCATGAAGTCGTCGCCTGCTTGCGGGACTTCGGTCAAGCCTTGGATTTCAACTGGAATAGATGGGCCAGCCGCTTTGATGGGCTTGCCGTTTTCGTCCAACATGGCACGCACACGGCCAAAAGTTTGTCCAGCCAAGACCACATCGCCCACGTTCAAGGTGCCAGACTGCACCAAAACGGTAGCCACAGGGCCGCGACCTTTGTCCAAACGCGCTTCGATCACCAGGCCTTTGGCCATCGCATCAACAGGCGCTTTGAGTTCTAAGACTTCGGCTTGCAACAAGACTTGTTCGAGCAATGCGTCAATACCCTCGCCTGTTTTGGCAGACACCAAAACAAACGGTGAATCGCCACCGAACTCTTCGGGCACCACTTCTTCGCTGACCAATTCACCTTTAACGCGTTCTGGGTTGGCGCCGGGTTTGTCGATCTTGTTGACCGCCACCACAATAGGCACACCCGCTGCTTTCGCATGCTTGATCGCCTCTTTGGTTTGCGGCATCACGCCGTCATCAGCGGCTACCACCAAAATAACAATGTCAGTCGCTTTAGCACCACGGGCACGCATAGCCGTGAAGGCCTCGTGACCAGGGGTGTCAAGGAAGGAGATCATGCCGCGTGGTGTTTCCACGTGGTAGGCACCAATATGTTGGGTAATACCACCGGCTTCACCTGAAGCCACTTTGGCGCGACGGATGTAGTCGAGCAAAGATGTTTTACCGTGGTCCACGTGGCCCATCACCGTGACAACAGGCGCACGGGTGATAGCGTCAGCATGGTGTGCGGATGCTTCTTCCTCAGTAAATGCTTCAGGGTCATCCAAGGCAGCAATGATGGCCTTGTGGCCCATTTCTTCCACCAAGATCATCGCGGTGTCTTGGTCTAACGGTTGGTTAATGGTGGCCATTTGTCCTAGCTTCATCAATTGCTTGATGACCTCAGAGGCTTTGACCGCCATCTTGTGCGCGAGTTCTGCGACGGTGATGGTCTCAGGCACGTGCACTTCGATGACACGTGCTTCGACGGGCGCATTGGACTCATGCGCATCATCTCTGCCAGTGCGCTCACGACGGCCACGGGGACCACTGCGCCAACTATTGCGTCCAACGCCACCGCTAGAGTCGCCACGGGTTTTGATTTCTTTCTTTTTGGCTTGCTCATCGGCCCAGCTGGAAGAAAGTTTTGCACTCTTGACTTCTTTGTTACCAGGGGCTGCAGGCGCACCTGTAGCAGGACGCTCTTTGGCACCAGGACTGCCAGCAGGCTTATGCAAAGTGCCCTTGATGGGCTTAGCCTCCACAGGTGGTGGGACTACTTTTTTGGGCGCAACCTTTTGCGGCGAATTCATCATGTCGCGAATCGCTTCGGCTTCAGCCAAAGCTTTACGACGACGGGTATCTAGATCTTTGGCTTTGATCGAATCTTCTTCGGCACTGATCTTGGCCGCTGCTTTGGCCTTGTTGATTGCTTCTTCGTCTGCTTGGGCTTTGGCAACACTGGCCTCATCTTCAGCTGACTTGGCACTGTTAGCGACGGCCTTCTTAGCCTGCTCAACTTCAGCTTCACTTTGAGCGCTGGCTTCTTTGGCTTCGCGGACACGGCGTTTTTCAGCTAACTCTTCTTCTTGGCGACGTATGAGTTCTGCTTGGCGGCGCGCTTCTTCTTCGCGACGTGCGAGTTCAGCGTGGTCTATGACGGGTTGAACAATAGCGGGGGCGGCTTGCGGTTCTGGTGCGGCAACGGTTTCTGGTTCGTTGTCATCACGTTTAACGAATGTGCGCTTTTTACGCACTTCCACCTGGATGGTTCGGGCTTTGCCGGTTGCGTCCGCTTGTTTGATTTCGGTGGTCGATTTTTTGACCAAGGAGATTTTCTTGCGCTCGGTCGTAGCTGTACCGTGGCTGGTTTGTAAATGCGTCAAAAGCTTTTGTTTGTCTTTCTCGGTCAGTGAGTCACTTTCCGATGATGTGTTCACCCCAGCAGCTTTGAGTTGCTCTATCAGGGTGTCCGTGGGTTTTTTAAGTTCTTTTGCAAACTCGGCGACTGTCGTACTTGACATATGGTGTGTTCCTTCCCATGACCGTTACTCTTGACCCGCGAACCAATGCTCGCGTGCCTTCAAGATCAGGGTTTTGGCTTCTTCTTCGCTTTGGCCAGTGATGGCTGTGAGCTCGTCTACGGCCAAATCGGCCAAATCGTCACGGGTATGCACACCGTTCTCTGCCAGTTTGGGCAAGAGTTCAACATCCAATCCTTCAAGGTCACGCAAATCTTGCGACACCTCTTCGACACTTTCTTCGCGTGCGATTTCCATCGTCAACAAAGCGTCTTTCGCGCGGGTGCGCAACTCATTGACCGTGTCTTCGTCGAAGCTTTCGATCTCGAGCATTTCTTGTAGGGGAACGTAAGCCACTTCTTCCAAATTGGTGAAGCCTTCTTCGATCAGGATATCGGCCACTTCTTGGTCCACGTCGAGCTTGTCCATGAACAAGGCGCGGATCGAATGCGACTCATCGGCTTGTTTTTGGGCAGATTCGGCTGCGTCCATGATGTTGATCTTCCAACCCGTGAGGTCTGAGGCCAAACGCACGTTTTGACCACCACGACCGATGGCAATCGCGAGGTTTTCTTCGTCTACCACCACGTCCATCGCGTGTCTTTCTTCGTCCACCACGATAGAGCTGACATTGGCTGGCGCCAAAGCCCCAATCACGAACTGGGCGGGGTCTTCGCTCCACAAAACGATGTCCACGCGCTCGCCGGCCAACTCGGTCGTCACTGCGTTGACACGGGTGCCACGCACGCCAACACAGGTGCCGATAGGGTCGACACGTTTGTCATGCGACAACACAGCAATCTTGGCGCGCGAACCTGGGTCACGGGCGCAGGATTTGATTTCCAACAAACCTTGTTCGATTTCAGGTACTTCGTGGCGGAACAGCTCGACCATGTATTCAGGGGCCGAGCGCGACAAGATGATGGGTGCGCCACGCAAGGTGAGGTCAACGTCCATGATCATGGCACGGACACGGTCGCCGTTACGCAAGTTTTCTTTGGGGATCATTTCGCCACGGCGCAAACGGCCTTCGACGCGACCCGCTTCGACGATGATGTCGCCCTTGTCCATGCGTTTGACCGTGCCGACGAAGATTTTTTCGCCGCGCGCCATGAAGTCGTTGAGCAACATTTCGCGTTCTGCGTCACGGATTTTCTGAAGAATGACTTGCTTGGCCGCCATGGCACCAATGCGGCCGATAGGCAAAGACTCGATACCTTCTTCGATGTACTCACCCTCTTCGACATCAGACACGCGATCGCGGGCGTCCATCAAGAGCTCTTCGGCATCAGGGTTTTGCAAACCTGCTTCGTCAGGCACCACCAACCAGCGACGGAAGGTTTCGTAGTCGCCGCTGTCGCGGTCCATGGAGACACGGATGTCTACATCGCCTTCGTACAACTTTTTGGTCGCTTGTGCGAGCGCAGATTCAACAGCGCCGAACACGATGTCGCGTTCCACGTTTTTCTCGCGCGAGATGGCATCCACCAACATCAACATTTCGCGGTTCATAACGACTACTCCTTCTCAAGACCTAAGTTCAACGGGGCTGTCTGCCCTTGAAATCCACAATCGGTGCCAGACGTGCTTCGCGCAACTCGTCTAACGTGAACCCCAGTACGTGTACGGGGGTGTCCATTCTTTTTTTGCTGATTTTTTGTCCGGGCTTTGCCTCTGGCAGATCACGCCATGTGATTTGCCAACCTGCGCCATCCGTTGTGCGCTCTAGCGTGCCACGAAACTTCTTGCGGTTAGCCGACACTTGGCCTGCCGCCGCGGCGCCCATGGGCGCTTTTAACGTCAGGTCCACCAGTGCACCGGTAAACCTCTCAAAGTCTTGTGCGTGCCTGAGCACCCGATCAATACCCGGAGAAGAAACCTCCAACCGCTGGTATTGCGAACCATCGACCTCGAGAGCAAATTGCAACTGGCGGGTGACCCGCTCGCAATCTTCCACGTTGACGAAAAGCTCGGGCGACTCTGCAGACCAAGGATGGTCAATCGTGATGCGCAAAAGGCCACCTGCGGAGCGTTCAATCTCCACTAGGTCGTACCCTAAGCCGGTCACGGTTTCTTCCACTATTTGCTGCAAGGCCACTTCGACAAAAAACCTTCCAAACCCAACCACCAAAAACAATCGACCAAAAAAAACGGGCCGGTAATAACCCGCCCGTTTGGTCGTGAAGCGCTCATTGTAACGCCTAAATGCTTGATTTGCAAAGGTTTAGTTCATTTTTTGTCGTATCCGGCGTTGACCAAAAGTCGGGTGTAAGGGTGGGTGGAATGGTGCAGGATGTGGTCGATATTGCCCGAATCCACCAGTTTGGCGTTTTGCACCACCAGCACCTGGTGCGCCATGGCGCGAATCACGCCGACGTCGTGGGTGATCAGCAAATAGCTCAAACCGCGCTGTTTTTGTAACTTTTGGAGTAATTGCAGCACCTGCTTTTGGGTGGTGACGTCCAAAGCGCTCGTTGGCTCATCCAAAACAATCACCTTAGGGTCGAGCACAAGCACACGCGCAATAGCCAAACGCTGGCGTTGTCCGCCGGAGAACTCATGCGGATAACGCGACAGCAAGTTGGGGAACTCTTGCTCCGTCAGGCCAACCGACGACAAAGCAATCAGGACGCGGCGCAATCGACCCAAAGCGTCCAGTTCTGGCATATGAACGGTTAAACCTTCGGCAATGATCTCCGCCACATTCATGCGAGGAGACAAGGACGCAAAGGGATCTTGGAACACCACTTGCACCATGCGTCGCAAAGGCAAATCCACTTTGGATTTGCCCGTCCAAGAATGTCCTGACACTTTCATTTGGCCTTGGATGGGCACCAAACCTAAGGCTGCCAAGGCCAAACTGGTTTTGCCTGAGCCAGACTCGCCAATCACCCCCAAGGTGTAGCCTTGTCGCAAAACAAAGTTAACGTCTTGCAAGGCGGTGAATTTTTTAGGAATAAAACAAGATTTCACTCCACCGCCGGATACGGGGTACTTCACGCCAAGGCTCCAACCTTGCAGCATGACAGGCGCGTCGGCCGGAGGCACCACGACATCCCGGATTGGTTGGCTGTTGAGTAACTTCTGGGTGTATGCGTGTTGGGGTTCGGTGAGCACCTCTTTGGCATCGCCCTGCTCCACGATGACACCTTTTTCCATCACCAACACGCGATCAGCGAATCGACGCACGGCCTCTAGGTCATGGGTGATGAGCAAGACAGCCATGCCAAAGCGGTATTGCAGGTGGTCGAGTAAATCCAAAATTTGGCTGCGCACCGAGACGTCCAAGGCGGTGGTGGGTTCGTCGGCAATCAGCAACCGCGGACGACAGGCCAAAGCCATGGCAATCATCACGCGCTGTCTTTGTCCGCCCGAGAGTTGGTGCGGATACGACTTGGCGCGGCGCACGGGATCGGCAATGCCAGTGACTTTGATCAAGTCGATAGCCTCGTGCCATGCTTCTTCGCGGGTCATGCCACGTTTGATTTGCAGCACCTCGGCAATTTGCTCACCCACGGAGAACACCGGATTGAGGGCTGTCATGGGCTCTTGAAAGACAAACGCAATGTCCTGACCACGAATGGGTTCTAACTGTCGCTCGGTGAGCTTGACCAAATCTAGGGTATTGGGTGCGTCTGTCGATTCAGGCGCAAGGTTTTGTTCGTCCTGACGCGTCCATAGGCATCGGCCAGAGAGCTTGGCACCTTCCATCAGTTTGACCAAACTCAAAGCCAATACGCTTTTGCCCGAACCGGACTCACCGACCAAGGCCAGTTTTTCACCCAGTTCTAAATTGAAAGAAATGCCTTTGACCACCTCCCCTTGGTTAAAGGCAATGCGCAGGTCTCGTACTTGTAATAGCGGCAGCCTCATGCGTTGATCTTTCGCGGATCGAGCGCATCGCGCAGGGCGTCGCCCATAAAGGTCAACAACATCAAGGTCACTACCAGCACCCCGAAGGTGGAGAGCGATATCCACCAAGCATCGATATTGCTCTTGCCCTGCGACAACAACTCACCCAAGCTAGGCGTTCCAGGAGGCACGCCAAGACCCAAGAAGTCCAACGATGTCAGCGCCAAAATGGCCGCGCTCATGCGAAACGGCAAAAAAGTCACGACGGGTGTCATGCTATTTGGCAATACATGGCGTTTGATGATGTCCCAATTACTCAATCCCAAAGCGCGGGCGGCGCGCACATAGTCGAGTTGGCGGTTACGCAGGAATTCGGCGCGCACATAGTCGGATAGGCCCATCCAACCAAAAAGCCCCAGCAATATCAACAGCAAGCTGATGCTGGGGTCAAAAACGGCCGAGAAAATAATTAGCAAATACAACTCTGGCATGGCGCTCCAAATCTCAATCAAGCGCTGCATCGCCAAATCCACTTTGCCGCCAAAAAAACCTTGGATTGCACCCGTCAAGACGCCAATCACCGTGCCAAAAATGGTCAAGGCCAACGCAAATAAAACCGAGATGCGAAAGCCATACAAAAGGCGTGCGACCACATCGCGCCCCCGGTCGTCTGTGCCCAGCCAGTTATCGGCCGAAGGCGGCGCGGGGTGCGGCGTTTTGGCAAAGTAGTTCAACGTGCTGTGGTGGTAAGGGTTGATCGGATAGATCGCCCAATTCCCCTTTTTGTCGAACTCGGCTTGGATAAAGGGGTCCAAGAAATCTGTGGGCGTATCAAAGTCGCCCCCAAACGCTGTCTCTGGAATGGTTTGGATGATGGGCACATACCAGTTGCCCTGATAACCCGCGAGCAATGGTTTGTCGTTGGAGATCACTTCCGCAAAAAGGCTAACAAAGAACATCGCTGCAAACAGCACGGCGCTATAGAAGCCCAGTCGGTTGGCTCGAAAGCGCAACCAAGCGCGCTTCAAAGGTGGCATTGAGTGGTCAATCGAATTTGACACGTGGATCCACCCAGACATAACAGAGGTCGCTGATGAGCTTGGTGACCAAGCCAATCAGCGTGAACAAATACAAAGTGCCCAGCACCACGGGATAGTCGCGTCGCATCACGCTCTCAAAACTCAAAAGGCCGAGACCATCCAGTGAAAAAAGCGTCTCGATCAGCAATGAGCCCGTAAAAAACGCCCCCACAAACGCCGCTGGAAAACCTGTGACCAAAGGAATCAGGGCATTGCGAAACACATGCACCCACAACACCCTGCGTGACGACAAGCCTTTGGCGCGCGCCGTCAACACATATTGCTTGCGAATTTCTTCGAGCATGGCGTTTTTGGTCAGCATAGTGATCACCGCAAAAGAGCCCAGCACACTGGCAGTGACGGGCAAGACGATGTGCCACAAGTAGTCAGTGATGCGCTCCATCCAACCCAATTGCGCCCAATTCGCTGACGTCAGTCCGCGCAGGGGAAACCATTGCAACTGCCCACCAAACACCACCAAGAGCACCACGCCCAAAACAAAGCCAGGAATCGCATAGCCCGCCAGCACGATCAAACTGGTGACGGTATCGAAACGCGAACCGGAACGCACCGCTTTGGCAACCCCCAAGGGCACCGAAATGCAATAACTCAAGAAAAACGTCCACAGCCCCAAACTTATAGAGACTGGCAATTTCTCTTTGATCAACTCCCATACGTCTTTGGGGTAGAAAAAGCTTTTGCCCAAATCAAAACGGGCGAATTGCTGCACCATTTGCCAAAAGCGTTCTGGCGCGGGTTTGTCGAAGCCGTAAAGCTGTTTAATTTCTTCAATACGCGCCGCGTCCACGCCCTGGCGTCCACGGTACCCAGCGCCAGACGCTGCAGCCCCCTCGCCGCCCCCGTCACGTCCTTGCAATTGCGACACCATTTGCTCGACCGGACCTCCGGGCACAAATTGGATAACGACAAACGTCAGCATCAAGACGCCTAAAAGCGTGGGCACCATCAGCAATAAGCGTTTCAAAATATAGGTGGTCATATCAATTCACCACGGCTTTCCCCGCAGACAAGTCGACACGGTTTTTGATGGTGGCCCACCAAGTCGATGTAGCCCATGCTTCGGGTTGGTAATACCTTGGCGTGCGTTGTGGCATCTCAAATCGCCCATTGCGCCACGCAACTCGGTGAACCCCGCCATACCAATGCGGCACGCTGTAGTGCCCATGGCGCAAGACACGGTCTAAGGCGCGAACAGCAATGACCAACTGCGGTCTGGTGCTGGCAGCTGTCACTTTTTGTAACAACGTATCGACGGCAGGGTCGTTGATGCCCATGTAATTGGCAGAACCTTCGGTTTGCGCGGCTTTGGAGCCGAAGCGCTCGAACAACTCGGTGCCGGGCGACTCCGAGCCCACATTGCGATTGCTGATGATCTCGAAGTCGAACACGTCAAGTCGTTTTTGCAAAACAGCAAAGTCAATGACTTTGTAATTGACCTTGAAGCCTAGTTTTTCGAGGTTCTTGGCATAGGGAGTGACTACCCGGCCCATGGAACCGGAATTGTCCAAAAACTCCAAAGTGAAAGGCTCGCCCTTGGCGTTGCGCAAAGCGCCATCGCGGTAAATCCAGCCAGCGTCTGCCAGCAGTTTTTTAGCGCGTCGCAAATGGTCTCGCAATGTATGGCCTGAGGCTGCATCCATGGAGGTCACGGGCGGCACAGGTACGGTATGGTTGAACACCTCAGGTGAAAGTTTGTCGCGCAAAGGCATTAGCAACGCCATTTCGGCAGCGTCTGGTAAACCCACTGCTTCAAAGTCACTTCCCACAAAATAACCCCGCACACGCTGGTAGGCGTTGTAGAACAACTGTCGGTTGATCCACTCAAAATCTACGGCTAATCCAATGGCCTCGCGTACACGCACATCTTGGAATTTTTCCAAACGGGTATTTAACAAAAAACCTTGGAAGTCCCCCGCATTACCGTGCTTGAGTTCGCGTTTGATCAACTCGCCATTAGCAAACTGCTTACCCGTATAGCCCCTCGCCCACTCACGGGCGATGAAGGATTGGATTAAATCAAACTCGCCCGCTTTGAAGCCTTCGAGTTGCGCCGTGTTGTCTTTGTAGAGCCGGTAGGTGATGCGGTCAAAGTTGAACATGCCCATGCGCACATTGAGCTCGCGTCCCCAGTAGTCTGGATTGCGGTCATAACTGATATCGCGACCAAAAGCAGTCGGACCAGCCACATAGGGGCCACTGGCAACAGGAAATTCGGTGATGATCTTGTCGAAAGGTTTGCGCGGCGCACCGTCGAGTTGGCCCCAACGCGCGCTAAACACAGGCATGGCGCCCACGATCAAAGGCAATTCAGGGTTGGGGCGCTTGAATTCAAAACGGACCGTGCGGGTGTCCAAGACACTCACGCGCTCCACATCTGCGTAAAGCGTTCTAAATTGCGGCGCTGCTTCTTTACTCACCAAGGTATCGAACGAATGCTTAACGTCTTGGGCGGTCACGGGATCGTTGTTGTTGAACCGTGCGTTTGGGCGAATCTTAAAAAC
>CANBZB010000023.1 GCA_947373745.1 Burkholderiales bacterium
GGGGTGACGCCAAAGTTCTGCCAAAGGGGTGCGCTTTAAATCGAACACTTTGTTCTGGCGCAAGCTAGCGGCTAACTCAGCCTGGCAACACGGCACCAAGACCATATAGTGCGCGTGTTTTTGCAAACCAAAATCGATCGCGTCATCGGTGGCGGTGTCACATGCATGCAAGGCTGTGACAACATCGAATCGCTCCGGCAAGGATTGGCTGTTCGCAGATTCCGCCACACTGGTGTTGAGGAAATGCATGCGATCAAAACCCAAGCGCTGCGCCAATGCTTGCGATGCTGACACCAACTCGCCACGTGTCTCAATTCCGTAAATCTTGCCCTTGCCCAATGGCTTGAAAAACAAGTCATACAGAATAAAACCAAGATAAGACTTGCCAGCCCCGTGGTCTGCCAAAGTAGGGCCCAAATCCGAAGAAGGCAACTCTTGTAACAACTTTTCAATGAATTGGTAGAGGTGGTAGACCTGCTTCAATTTACGTCGCGAGTCTTGGTTGATCTTTCCTTCTCGCGTGAGGATGTGCAACTCTTTGAGCAATTCAATCGATTGCCCTGGACGCAAATCTAAATCGAGTGGTTTAGGTGTATTTGCAACACCAGATTTATTTTTAGCCATATGTATTTTTAGCGGTGATCGAATTGTGCGCTCAAGCACAACCCTTCAAACGCGCGACGACACCCAGATCAGCCCAGCCCTTGGCACCCAATGTTTCGAGCGATGCAATATTGCGCTCAAAAATCAAAGCAGCATCGGGGTACACCGCAACCGCCTCATCCAAACTAGATTCACGCAATAGATGCAAAGTGGGGTAAGGCGAACGATTCGTAAAGTGTCCCATCGCTTGGGGTGACTCCCCCGCGAATTGGTAATCAGGATGAAAGTCTGCCACTTGCAACTCACCCACCAAGCCCAATGATTCCAACAACGCGTCACATGCGCGCAAGAAGTCATTGAAGTCTAGAAAATCAGGCAACGCATAAGGCGCTATGAGTAATGTGGTTTCAACCATAGACGCATCTGCAGTTGCCAGAAATTGCAACTCTTCAGCCAACATGTGCAAAACATCATCTGATGCAACAGACAAACACACGCGATAACGCACCCTATCTTTCACCACCACCGCTTTGGCAAATGGACACAGATTCAAACCAATGACCGCCTCCATTAACCACTTTTGTGTGTCGTCGATAGCGACTCGCTCTGAATCCGATACGCTCAAAGAACCAGCTTTCATGGGGACACCTGCACCACGTGTGGCGGCGACTCCAACAACGCCCCAATTTTGAAAGCCAACACAAAGCCCAATCCACACAAACTCATAGTGACAGCCCACGTCCACTGCCAACCACCCACAAGCGTGGCGACCCACGCAACCAACGGGGGTCCTGCAAACTGCCCGAATGCAGACCACTGCTGCATATACCCAACCACCGTAGATACTGTCGACTCACTAGGTGCCACACGCACTGCGGTCGCAAACAAAGTGCCAGGAATAACACCGCCCGCTGCGGAAAAAAGCACCACACAGATAAAACTAAACGCAGGCGGCAAACTCCATCCATCCCATTGCCCAAATGCACCGAAAGCACCTACGGCCATACTCGCATAGCCAAACATCAGCACTGCACGCGCAGGCCAACCTCTTTGCAACAAACGGCCTGAAAAAACATTACCAATCACATTGACCACTGCTACAAAAGCCGTCAATAAGCCTGTCGTGCTGGCTGACAAACCCATCTCGTTGTAGACGGTTGGCAAGAAGCCAATCACCGCCATCCATTGCGACGAATACACCGCAAAAGCCATAGCCACCCACCAAGCGCCAGGCGTTTGAAGCGTGCGCACCAGACGTTTATTCCATCCGTCATCTGCGTGCGCAGAGGCATAGGGCACGATAGGCACACACCACCACACCGCCACCCATGCCAATGCGGATACCAACGCTAGCAACCACCACCAAATCTCCCAGCTAGCGTGGGCGATCACCCACGGGCCGCATAAAAGTGCCAAGGCACTCCCCGCAGGCATATAGGTGCCCCACCAACCCATGCGTGTATTGAGTTGTTGTGAAGTCACTGTTCGACGAATCAACGCAGGTGCTGGCATCACTACCAGCAAGAATCCCACCCCCTCTAAGGTGCGTAACCACAACATGCTTGATGCAGTGGATACAAAACCGCCACAGGTACTGGCACAAGCAAGCAAAGCCAAGCCCATCAACATGCTACGACGCAGACCAATGCCGTCTGCTGCCAGACCGACCGCCAAACCCAAAGTCATACCTGCAATTTGTAAAGCAGAAAGCAAAAAGCTTGCTTGTACCAAGCTGATCTCTAAGGTAGCTTGTAAAACAGGTAATGCGGGCGGTAGCTTGCCAACATGCAAAGCTGCACAGACACCTGCCAACACGATCACCCAAGATGGGTGCAATGAAAATCTAATAGGCCTTGCTGGAACTTGCATCACACAGCCACTAAACGCGCATGTTCACGCGTGGCGAATCTGTCTGTCATGCCCGACACGTAATCAGCCACGGCACGCGGCAAGTTGTGGCGTTGAGCAAACGCGCGTGGCATTTCTTGTGGCTGAGCTACATAAGCTTCAAACAGTTCACGCACAACCTGTCGCGCCCAGTCTGTGGTTTGCATCACTTGCGGATGGCGATACAGATTTCTAAGCAGAAAGGTTTTAAGCGTCTGTGATGCATCCTCCATCTCGGGGCTAAATTGCAATAAAGGCGGACACAAACGGGCTGCGTCTGCATTGTGTGGTGCATGCTGTTTCAATGCGTCTTGGGTCGCACGTATGACATCAAAGACTTGCTCGCTCAACATGCGGCGAATGGTTTCATACAACAACCTGCGGCCATGCACGACCTCATCCGCAGATGCCAAATGCGGAAATGCTGCTAAGGTTTGTTGCTGATGTCTTGCAAACAACGGCACGTCTTGCAATTGCTCCAAACTCAACAAACCAGAACGTACACCGTCATCGATATCGTGTGCGTTGTAGGCGATGGAATCCGCCAAGTTGCATAACTGCGCTTCTAAACTTGGTTGCGTCCCTTGCAAGAACCGACTAGCAACTCCGTTGGGTTCCGCCGCTTCAATCAACTCTGCATTGCGACGCGCACAATGTTTCAAAATACCTTCACGCGTCTCAAAACTCAAATTCAATCCATTGAAAGCGGGATAGCGCTCTTCGAGTTCATCCACCACCCGCAAGCTTTGCAGGTTGTGCTCAAAACCACCATGCTCTGCCATACAGGCATTGAGTGCGTCTTGTCCCGCATGGCCAAACGGGGTGTGCCCTACATCGTGGGCAAGTGCAATGGCTTCGACCAAGTCTTCGTTCAAACCCAAAGCGCGTGCAATCGACCGTCCCAGTTGCGCCACTTCTAATGAATGCGTCATACGTGTGCGAAACAAATCACCTTCATGGTTGAGGAAGACCTGCGTTTTGTAGACCAATCGACGAAAGGCGGTCGAATGCACGATACGGTCACGGTCACGTTGGTGGGGATTGCGCAGTCCGTGCGAGAGGGGATTGGCGTCTGATTCCGCATGGCGTCTGCCACGCGTGGACTCAGGATGGCAGGCGTAATTAGCCAGCACAGCAATGGTTGATGACGTCTGCCACCAAAGTATCTGGCGCACCACGCACAACGGCTTTGCCAGGCGGGTCAATCAAAACGAAACGAATCTCGCCCGCTTGGGATTTTTTGTCCACACGCATATGGTGTAAATAATTGTCAGCGCCTAGTTGTGGGCCCACGACAGGTAATCCTGCACGAACTAACAAATGGGTGAGTCGCTCTACAAAAGCTACATCGACCAAACCCAAACGCTGCGACAAGTGTGCAGCCATCACCATGCCGCATCCAACGGCTTCACCATGCAGCCATTCACCAAAACCCAAGCCTGCTTCAATCGCATGTCCAAATGTGTGGCCAAAATTCAAAGCGGCTCGCATGCCCACATCACGCTCATCCTGCGACACCACATACGCTTTGATTTCACAACTGCGTTGCACGGCATAGCCCAAGGCTTTGGGATCACGTGCCATCAACGCATCTAAGTTGCTTTCTAACCACTCCAAAAACTGCATATCTGCAATCGGGCCATATTTGATGACCTCAGCCAAACCCGCACTCAATTCACGCGCAGGCAGTGTTTGCAAAGTGTCTAAGTCGCAGACCACGCGTTGCGGTTGGTAAAACGCACCGATCATGTTTTTACCCAGTGGGTGGTTGATCGCCGTCTTACCACCGACCGACGAATCCACTTGCGACAACAAGGTGGTGGGCACTTGTACAAAAGGTACACCACGCATATAGCAAGCAGCGGCAAAACCAGTCATGTCGCCCACTACACCACCGCCGAGTGCAAACAAAACGGTTTGCCTGTCAGCACCTTTTTCTAGCAGTTGGTCAAAAATTAAATTCAAGGTTTGCCAATTTTTATGGCTCTCACCATCTGGCAACACCAAGGACATCACTTGTCTATAGTGGGATTGCAATGCAGCGCAAAGACGCTTGGCATAAAGTGGGCCGACCGTCTCGTTAGTTACCACCAACGCTAGCGCAGCTTTGGGTAAGTTGGCCCAAGTAGCCGGGTTGTCGATCAGCTGCGTCCCGATTTGAATGGGATAACTGCGCTCACCGAGCTCGATTTGTATATGAATTGGCGAAATGGAAGTACTCACAAAATTCTTTCTCTGAGAGGGGCCCGTTTATGGGCGTGCATTCGTAGGCTGTGCGCTTGCGGCCTTTTGGGCAGGCGGCAGTTCACCGATTTGTTCCAACTGCCGCACGATCATATTGACCAATGTGGACACCGACGGCCGATTGGTTTCAATCACATAATGCGCAGCTTCTTTGTAGATTGGGTCGCGTGTTTCGAACAAATCGCGCAGTCTTGCCATAGGGTCTGAGACTTGGAGCAAGGGGCGGTTTTGGTCATAGCGCAAGCGACGAAATACTTCTTCTGGCGATGAGCGCAAATAAAACACACGGCCACGTTCTCGCAAACGTTGGCGATTTTCAGGTCGCAACACAGAACCACCACCCGTAGATAGAACGCCTGTGTGGTTCTGGCTTAAATCATTCAAAACGTCAGATTCGATGTCACGAAAGCGGGCCTCCCCTTCGCGCTCGAAATATTCACGCACCGAACACCCTAAACGGTTTTCGATGGCGTGATCCGAATCAACAAAGGGGATGGAAAGCCGTCTTGCCAACTGGCGGCCGACGGTAGTTTTGCCAGAGCCTGGCAGACCAACCAAAACTAACACCTTGCACTTTCTTACTGTGCTGAAGCACTTTGACTGACCATTTTAGGCGTTATGAAGACCAAGAGTTCCTGCTTAGATTGGGTGCTACGTTGGCTCTTGAATAAGTAACCTAGCAGGGGAATATCCGCCAATCCAGGAACTTTTTGGTGCTCGTCTAGCGCAATCGATTCAAAAATACCGCCGATCATGACAGTCCCCCCGTTATCCACCAGCACCTGTGTGTTGACGTGCTTGGTATCAATCGCAAATCCCGCCGCCGTGTTTTGCCCCACGCTGTCTTTGTGGATATCTAACTCCAGCACGATATTGCCCTCTGGGGTGATTTGTGGCGTGACTTCTAGTTTTAAATTGGCTTTGCGAAATGCGATGGCAGTAGCACCACTGGCCGCCGCCATTTGGTAGGGCAACTCCGTGCCTTGTTCAATGATGGCTTTGGCTTGGTCGGCTGTCACCACACGGGGACTCGACACTACTTTGCCCTTGCCATCTGCCTCCAAGGCGGATAACTCCAAGCTCAACATTTTGTTTTTCTCGGCATTGAACAACGAAACCGAAAAACTCGCAGACTCGAAGCCATTGATATTGCCTGCCGGTAAATTCACAAATTGCCCTGTAGGGTTGAGTGTTTTGTCGGCCAATTTGCTATGTGCGCCACCATAGAGACCGCCTAAGCGAACACCTAAGGTTTGGCCAAACGTATCGCTGGCTTGCACGATACGCGCCTCTATCATCACTTGGCGCAATGGAATATCGATCTTGGCAATGATTTGTTGTATCTCATTAACGCGTGACGCAATATCTGTCACGAACAATTGGTTGGTACGGGGCTCTGCCATCACACTTCCGCGCGTGCTGAGCAATCGACCTTGGGCGCCACGCACATGGGATGGGCTCGCACCTAGGCCATTTGCCAATTGCGCCATATTGGCATGCGATGCACCGATAGATGACGCGTCATGGGGACGCGGCGATGGATGGTATTGCCCAAAAGGATGTTTACTAGAGAGATAGAGCATGGCATTGCTATCTATTTCAGAGGGCATGCCGCTCCATCCATGTGCGGCTTGTGGTGCCCCGACCAAGCCTCCAAAACCTTGTATGTGCTGCGCCACATCTGCGGCCTTGGCGTAATTCAAAATAAAGTTATGTGTGATCAGCGGCTCCAAATTTTGTAGGGCCTGCCGCATCTCTAACTCTTGCTTATCTCGCGCCGCTATTTCGCCGCGCGTAGCGATCCAAATGACATTGCCCTGCCGCCTTTGGCTAAGACCTTTGGTTTGGGCAATGATGTCTAGCACTTGGTCCCATGGCACTTGGTGCAATCGCAACGACAAACTTCCCGTCACATTGTCAGAAGCCACCACATTCAAGCCGGTGAAATCTGCAATGATTTGTAAGGCTGCACGCACTTCAATCGTTTGAAAATTCAAAGTCAATGGCTTGCCTGTGTAGACAGGGGCAGCTTCTTGCGCCCTACCCGCACCACCGATTAGCACAAAGCATCCGCCCACGACGTAGCAAGCGCAACGCGTCAAAAATTGCTGCATACACATCACGTAGACGTTACGCATAGCCCAGTGGGATTGCACATATTTAGGAGGCATCGGTGGTCAATTGCAGGCTGGTTTCTCGCTCTATCCATAGTCCCGAATGATCCTGATGCAGTTCATGGAGTAATACTGCGTTGTGCCTAATCTGCAAAACGCGCCCAAAGTTTTGTCCAAGATAAGCACCCAAAGTTACGCTCTGAATACCAAGGTGTTGTTGTCCGTGCACAAGAATCAAAGCATGGCTGCTGCTTCCTTGCTGTATGAAACCAACTAAGCGCAAATCTTTTAAGCTGTAAAACTCCAGCGCCTGCTTGTCCCTTTCAAACTCTTTCACCATCCAAGGCTCGGGCCTTGGATGGCTTTCAACCGGCGGCAGTGCTTGCGCTATTTCCTTATTCTGGTGATGGCTGTCATCCCAATATGCGCTCGCCAATGAATAGCCCGAACCTAGCCCCAAAGACAAGACAAGGCCTGCGCAAAGCACTACCCCGCCTTTGATACAACGCTTACGCCATAACTGATGCTGGCGTTGTTGTCGCGTCGGATAAAAGCACACGCCGATTCCAAGTTGCGCCTGTGCAAGCGTCGCAAGAGGTGCCACACACATCAAACGCCATTGCTTATCGCCACACATCTTGCGAATCGACGCCATGCGTTGACTTGCCAAGGCGTAGATTTCCCAGACGCGTAAGCCGTCTAAGGGGGGCGCTTCGTGCAATGCAACGAAGTCAAAGAACCAATCACTGGCATCTGTTGCAAACAGAATTTGTAGCTCCTCACACACCTGCGCGTAAAGCTCTCGATTTGACAATTCAACCGGCAGTGAGACCACGCTTCGAACGTACCAAGATTCATCCAAACCAATAGCGACCGATTGGCTATGTCTGTCTGTCCATACCGTTAGCCCCCGTTCTTCATCTCGCTCTACTACTTGTATCCTTGTTGTTTCATCCATCACTTATCCTTTTTCCATCTAAGCAAAGGCGAATTTTTAAAGAGATAACTTGTCATAGGCGCATGCTCTACTAGCAGAGTTTGCGACTTTCACGCAGTTTTTATAATGGCCTATGGCAAATTCCAAAACACCTCCCACTTCTGAAAACCAAAGCGACGCGCGTACAGAGCCTCGCTCTATGGCTAGCACCTTGCTTTTATGGGCTTTTGGATTTATTGCCGCATGCGGCGTGATCGTTGCTTTGCTCGTTGGCGTGGCATTGGCCATGGCCTATCCGCAACTGCCTGATGTGAGTGAACTGTCTGACTACCGCCCCAAGTTATCGATGCGGGTCTATTCGGTAGAAGGCACGCAAATCGGTGAATTTGGTGAAGAACGCCGCAACCTCATGCCTTTCAAAGACATACCCAAAGTCATGAAAGACGCGGTGCTGTCCATTGAAGACGCTCGCTTCTACCAACATGGCGGTGTCGACTACATCGGTTTGTTGCGCGCCAGCCTAGCCAACCTTGGACGTGCCAAAAGCCAAGGCGCGTCGACCATCACCATGCAAGTTGCACGTAATGTGTACTTGTCATCTGAGAAAACTTTCACTCGGAAAATTTATGAGATCTTGCTCACCACCAAGTTAGAGCACAACCTCAGCAAGGACCAGATCTTTGAAATTTATTTAAATCAGATTTATTTGGGTAACCGTGCCTACGGCTTTGCAGCTGCATCCGAAGCTTATTTCGGCAAACCTTTGAAAAATATCTCGATCGCAGAAGCGGCCATGTTGGCCGGCCTTCCTAAAGCGCCCTCTGCCTACAACCCTATCAGCAATCCAAAGCGTGCGCGTTCACGCCAGCTCTACATCATTGAGCGCATGGAAGAGCATGGTTTTATTACCAAAGAGCAAGCGGCCGCAGCCAAGCTAGAAGACCTCAAAATTCGTACCGCCATGAGTGGGCTCAACACCCATGCTGACTACGTAGCAGAGATGGCGCGACAGTTGATGTTCGCGCAATACGGAACCGAGATTTACACACGCGGTTTAAACGTCTACACCACCATCCGTGCCAGCGACCAGCAAGCGGCTTACTCTGCGCTTCGCCAAGGCATCATGGACTATGAGCGTCGCCAACACTACCGTGGGCCCGAGAAATTCATCACCTTGCCCACCAACCCTTCTGAGTTGGAAGACGCCATCGACGACGCCTTGATTGAGCAAGGGGACAAAGGTGATTTATTGGCTGCCGTTGTTCTAGACGCCACACCTAAAAAAGTACGCGTAGTCCGTCGCAATGGCGAGACCATCGATGTCACTGGTGAAGGTTTACAGCCTGTGCAGTCTGGCTTGTCCGACAAAGCACAACCCAATATCAAGTTGCGCCCTGGTGCTCTGGTTCGTATTACCAAAACGCCAAAAAATACGTGGGAAATCACACAACTCCCAGAAGTTGAGGGTGCGTTTGTTGCGATTGATCCCCGCGACGGTGGCATACGTGCCTTGGTGGGTGGATTTGATTTTGAGAAAAATAAATTTAACCACGTCACACAAGCTTGGCGCCAGCCTGGCTCGAGTTTTAAGCCCTTCATCTATTCGGCAGCGCTAGAAAAAGGATTCACGCCCTTGACCGTGATCAACGATGCACCTTTGTTTTTTGATGCCAGTGTGACGGGAGGGCAACCGTGGGAGCCCAAAAACTACGACGGCACCTTTGAAGGCCCGATGACGATGCGCAAAGGTCTTGCTAAATCGAAGAACATGATTTCCATCCGTATCCTGCAATCGGTGGGCGCCCAAAACGCACAAGATTGGATCACCCGATTTGGATTCGAAGCTGACAAACATCCGCCCTATCTCACGATGGCGTTGGGTGCTGGATCCGTTACGCCCTTGCAAATGGTGACGGGTTATTCTGTGTTTGCAAATGGTGGCTACCGTGTCAATCCCTACCTCATCACCAAAGTCACCGACCAAATGGGCAAGGTGCTGTCTGAATTCAAACCGCCTGAGCTCGATGAATCCATGCGCGCCATCGACGCACGCAATGCCTATGTCATGACAAGTTTGCTTCAAGAAGTGACGCGCTCTGGGACAGCCGCACGCGCATCCGTTGTGTTGAAACGCCACGATATTTACGGCAAAACAGGTACTACCAACGATTCCATGGATGCGTGGTTTGCAGGCTATCACCCGAGCGTCACTGCAGTAACTTGGATTGGTTACGACACGCCTCGCAAACTAGGCGATAGAGAAACAGGAGGCGGCTTGAGCTTGCCTGTTTGGATTAACTATATGCAGCATGCATTGCAAAACGCTCCGGTGTCTGAACCGATTCCACCAGCAGGCCTCAGCCATGAAAACGGTGATTGGGTCTTTATTGAATACAGCAAAGGTGCAGGCGTGTCTAGCTTGGGGCTTGACAGCAAGTCAGGCAACAGTGAGTTACCTGCCAACGACGAGAAAAAGAAAATCTTAGATTTGTTTAAAAACTAAATCTTTGCAGTAAAGCGCAAACCCAGTCCTGTTTGCGCGCAGGCATCCTGCGTCAATCTGTCAAAGAACTCGCCTTGGCCCTTGGTATCCATCCATTGGCTTCCATCAAAGCGGAAGTGGTAGCCACCAGATTTAGCGGCCAACCAGACTTCATGCAATGGTTTTTGCAGATTGATGATGATTTGGCTGCGGTTGCTAAAGACCAAAGTGATCATGCCTCCCACGCGCTGGTTGTCGATATCTGCGTCGCTGTTGTCGTTCAAGTCGTCGCAAGCTAATTCAACGGCTTTGAGCAATTGTTCAGCGTGGTCCAAGAATTCAAGATCGGTCATTACAATTTGCACCATGGGTATGAAGCAAATGATTCTAGTCAGGGCCCAAGCCCTTAGCGTATGTGTGGCCACACTGCTGTGTACATGCGTGCTGATTTCCGGTTGCGGTCAAAAGGGCCCCCTGTTCATGTCGAACGATCCCGATTTCAAAGACCGCGCTACTTTGCCAGAGCTCCTCGTGCGCAAATTGCCGGGTGTTCCGTCTGATAGAAAAATCACACCACCACCTGTTCCTGGTTTGATCACGCCTTTGCCCATCACACAACCAGACATTGGTGTTGAATCTAATTCGGCGCTATTTCCTGCCATCACCACACCCGTGGCAAGTCCAATATCAGCGCCTAAGAAATGACAAACTCACCCCTAGCCGGCTCACCTTTTGTAGCCAGACAGAGCAAAGACTTGCTGATTGAACAAGTGCCGCTCTCCACCTTGACCACAACATACGGCACCCCCCTATTCGTCTACTCCAAGGCCGCTATGTTGTCTGCACTTGCGGCTTACCAACGTGGTTTTGCAGGACGCAATGCACGTATTTGCTATGCCATGAAGGCCAACTCTTCTTTGGCTGTGTTGCAAGTGTTTGCGCAAGCAGGGTGTGGCTTTGATATTGTTTCTGGTGGTGAATTAGCACGTGTGATTGCCGCTGGCGGCGATCCTGGCAAGGTTATTTTTTCAGGGGTGGGCAAGACCCGCGCTGAAATGCAACAAGCGTTGCGTGCAGGTATTGCATGTTTCAACGTGGAAAGTGAAGCCGAACTCGAAGTCTTGAGTGAGGTCGCCCACGCTCTTGAGATGCGCGCACCGGTGAGTATTCGCGTCAATCCCAATGTGGATGCCAAAACTCATCCTTATATTTCCACAGGACTCAAAGACAACAAGTTTGGCGTAGCGCACGAACGCGCATTACAAACTTACCAGCGCGCGGCGCAGCTCCACGGCCTCGAAGTTGTAGGCATAGACTGCCATATCGGCTCACAAATTACCGACGTCAGCCCTTATTTGGACGCCATGGACCGTGTGCTCGATTTGGTGGATGCCATCGAACGCTCAGGCATCACCTTAAAACACATTGACTTTGGTGGCGGCTTAGGCATTGACTACAACATGCCTGTAGACAACGAACTCCCCCCCAGTGCAGATGATTTATGGCGCGCACTGTTGGCCAAGCTCGATGCGCGCGGCTATGGCCAACGTCAGCTGATGATCGAGCCAGGGCGCTCTTTGGTTGGCAACGCCGGTGTGTGTTTGACCACGGTTGAATACCTCAAGCCAGGCGAGTTAAAAAACTTCTGCATCGTCGATGCCGCGATGAACGATGTGCCCCGCCCTGCGATGTACGAAGCGTTTCACCAAATCACGCCTTTGGCCTTGCGCGATACAGAGTCCGTGGTGTATGACGTGGTCGGCCCTGTCTGCGAGAGCGGTGACTGGCTGGGTCGCGATCGGTCGCTTGCGGTTGAAGCAGGCGATGTTCTGGCTATTTTGTCAACGGGCGCCTATTGCATGGCCATGGCCAGCAACTACAACACACGTGGTCGCGCAGCTGAAGTATTGGTGGATGGCAATAAGTGGCATCTCATTCGCCGCAGAGAAACTGCCCAAGATTTAATGGCGTGCGAATCGCTTATTCCAAACACGCCATAACAACAGCGCGCCCAAAATTGCGCCATACACAATTACCTCTGCAAAATTACTTTTGCCTGCACGCATCCAATAAAAGTGCAGCACTGCCAGTACGGCAACACCATACACAGCGCGATGCAGCATCTGCCAACGCTTGGCACCTAGCCATCGAATCGCGCGGTTAAATGATGTCGCTGCAAGCGGGGTGAGCAGTACAAATGCTGTAAAGCCCACCAAAATAAAAGGACGTTTAGCAATATCGATCGCGATGTCTGTCCATTCAAAACCCATATCTAACCAGCTGTAGCACAGCAGATGTATGGAAGCATAAAAATAAACAAACAAGCCCAACATACGCCGATAGCGCAGCAGTTCAGGTAACTTGGCAATGGTCCGCAAAGGCGTGACAGCCAAGGTCAAACACAAAAAGCGCAATGCCAATTCACCAGTTGAACGAATCAAATATTCGGCAGGATTCGCCCCCAGTGCATCATTGAAAGCGCCCCAAACCAAATAACAAAATGGCGATATAGCAATCGTAAAAATGGCCAGCTTGGTTAGGGGCTTGCCCAACAAAGACCTGAGCATAGATTGCAAGATGGCGACCATTGAGGCAGAAGTTAGTAGAACTTCTTCAAATCCATCCCTGCATACATGGATGCCACCTGCGCCTCGTAACCGTTGAACATCAAGGTCTTGCGCTTCTTGGACAGCAAACCGTCTTCACCAATACGACGTTCAGTGGCTTGGCTCCAACGTGGATGGTCTACCAGCGGATTGACGTTGGAATAGAAACCATATTCTTGCGGCGCGGAGCGTCCCCAAGAATTCACAGGCTCTTTTTCTAAAAAGCGAATTTTCACAATGCTTTTGGCACTCTTAAAACCGTACTTCCATGGCACCACCAAACGCAATGGTGCGCCGTTTTGATTGGGTAGAACTTCGCCATACATGCCAAATGCCATCAAGGTCAGAGGGTGCATGGCTTCATCCATACGCAGGCCTTCCACATAGGGCCAATCGAGTACAGATGAGCGCACACCGGGCATGGTTTTAGGGTCTGCCAGCGTGGTGAATTCCACATACTTGGCGCTGCCCAAGGGCTCCACGCGCTTGATGATTTCTGAGAGTGAATAACCCACCCAAGGAATGACCATGGACCACCCCTCCACACAGCGCAATCGATAAATGCGTTCTTCCATAGCGCTGAATTTCAACAAGTCTTCTAAATCGAGACGTCCAGGTTTTTTCACCAAGCCTTCAATCGCCACCGACCAAGGCTTGGTTACCAAGGTGTCGGATTGCAGGGCAGGATAGGACTTCTCCGTGCCAAATTCGTAATAGTTGTTGTAGGTCGTGGCATCCTTGTAGGACGTGACTTTGTCCATGGTGGTAGCGCCACTGACTTTGCTAGCTTGGCCGGGCAAGGGGCTTGGTTTTTTTGTCTGTGCGAATGCTTCGCGACTTGCCCATGCAGCCAAAGAGCTGCCCGCCACACCCGTTGCGATGCGTTTTAAAACATCGCGACGTTGTTGATAAATGGCTTGTGGGGTAATGTCACTGCTCACTGGGTGCATAAAACCAGAAGCATTGCCGATAGAGAACTGATTGCGTCGCATGGTCAAACCCTTTCAAACGTTGGCGCATTGTCGCGCGTTCAGGCAAAAAAAAGCTGGCACGCATGCCAGCTTGTCTGTGGAATGAAAAGAATTTTTAACGTAGTCCTGCGATGTAGTCGGCTACAGCCTTGATTTCACGGTCATTCAATTTGGAGGCGACTTGTGACATTTGTGTATTGTTCTTGCGCACACCATCACGGAAGGCGGTGAGTTGGGCCACAGCGTAGTCAGCATGCTGTCCAGCCAAACGTGGGTACTGTGAGGGAATACCTGCACCTGTAGGTGTGTGGCAACCTGCACACGCTGCAATTTGGCGATCGGCAATACCACCGCGGTAAATACGCTCACCTAGGGTGACTAACTCTTTGTCTTTGGCAAAACCTTTTTTAGCAGTTTTGGTCGACAACCATGCTGCGATATTTTTCATGTCTTGCTCTGACAAAGCGGCAGACATACCCATCATGATGGCGTTGGCACGTTTGCCAGATTTGAACTCTTGCAATTGCTTAACGATGTAGTCAGGATGCTGCTGGGCCAATTTAGGATTCACCGTTACAGCAGAATTACCGTCTGCGCCATGGCATGCCGCACACACAGCACCGTAGCTGGCTTCGCCTTTGGCTAAGTCAGGCTTGGCAGCTGGGGCAGCGGCTTCATTGGCTTGCACAGAAAAAACAGAGGCTACGAGAAGCGTAGCGGTCAACAATGAGGCAAACAGTTTCATAAATAGGCCAGAAATTAGTAATTCGCAAAATCGGTCAAAAACGCCATAGATTCTACAATGGCGTATGAATCCCTCCGACCACGCGAAGCACGCACTAGGTTGGTTGCACACGGCCAGGTTTTTAACCACGGCTCCGCAACTCCACCACTTACCAGCCTACGAGCTGCCTGAAATTGCCTTTGTAGGTCGCTCCAACGCGGGTAAATCAACCTGTATCAACGTCTTAACCCAGCAAAAACGGCTGGCTTATGCGTCCAAAACACCAGGCCGCACACAAAACATCAACCTGTTTGCCTTGGGCCGCCAAGGCCAAGCCGATGCAGTCTTGGCCGATTTACCAGGTTACGGCTACGCTGCGGTCCCCAAGCAAGACAAGATACGCTGGCAACAAGTCATGGCCAACTATCTGACCTCGCGGGAAAACTTGCGTGCTGTGGTGTTGCTATGTGACCCGCGCTTAGGGCTCACCGAACTCGATGAGATTTTGTTAGATGTATTGCGCCCGCGCGTAGAGGAAGGTCTGAAGTTTTTGGTATTGCTGACCAAAGCCGACAAACTCAATCGCAGTGAAGGCGCCAAGGCTTTGTCTATTGCCAAACTCCAAGCCGGAGGCGGTGAAGTGCGTTTGTTTTCTGCACTTAAAAAACAAGGCGTCGATGAAGTCGCTACGACCCTCTATGACTGGATACATCCATGATTGATACGGTTTTACACGACTTGCCGCATGGCATCACACTGAGTTGTCGCGTCAGTGGCGAGGTCGGCAGACCCGTGCTGATGTTTTTGCACGGCTTTCCTGAAGCAGCCTTTGCCTGGGACGACATGCTGGAATACTTTGCCCAAGCCGAGCATGGCGGCTATTACTGCATCGCGCCCAACTTGCGCGGCTATGAAAACTCAAGCGCCCCCAAAGAAGTAGAAGCGTATCGCCCCAAGTTTTTGGTGCAAGACATCTTGGCTTTAGCGCAACTGGTCAGCCCGACAGCGCCATTGGCTGGATTGATCGCACACGACTGGGGTGGCGCCGTTGCTTGGAATGCTGCCAACCAACATCCTGAAGTCATGCGCCGCTTGATGGTCATCAATTCACCACATCCAGGAACTTTTTTACGCGAGTTGCAAAACAACCCAGAGCAACAAGCGGCCAGTGCGTATATGAATTTTTTGATTCGTCCAGATGCTGAAGAACTTTTATCTGAGGACGATTTCCGACGCTTATGGGAATTTTTCACCAATATGGGAGCAATTGATGGACCCCATCCTTGGCTGACCGATGCCATAAAAGCGCAGTACCGTGCAGTTTGGCAACAAGGGCTCACAGGGCCTTTGAACTATTACCGTGCATCTCCTATGCGCCCTGCGCGGGCTGGAGACGCCGCCGCCGCTGGCCTGCACTTACCGCACAGCATGCTCACCGTTCAAGTGCCCACATGCGTGATTTGGGGTATGAAAGACATCGCGCTTCCACCCTGCTTGATTGACGGCCTAGGTGAATTTGTACCCAAACTCACTTTGCACCGCGTCAAAAACGGTTCGCACTGGCTGGTACATGAACAACCACTGCGCGTAGCAGGGTTATTAGAAGATTTTTTACGCGATGACAAAGCGGCACGCCCTGTGAATGAACGTACCAAAGTTGTCAGGGCCGTTCGCGCTCCGCGAACACAACGCTACTGAGAGAACGTAAAGATCGCAAAGGCTTGAAGTCTTTTTTCGGTAGGGCTTAGTAAATGGACGCGGCGCCTTCTGGCCGTGTTTTAAAACGCTTGTGCACCCAAAAATATTGCGCAGGCATAGCTTGAATATAGGTTTCTAGACGCTGATTCATCAAGGCAGTGTCGGCTTGCGCATCGTCTGTGGGGAAATCGTCCCACGCTTTGAGCACCTCTACTTCATAGCCACTAGAAGTCATACGCGTCACCACCGGCAACACACGGGCACGACCCAGTTTGGCAAAACGCGACAAAGAAGGCACGGTGGCAGCAGGTTCGCCAAAGAACGGAACGAAAATCGATTCTTCAGGGCCAAAGTTCATGTCTGGCAACAAATACAACCATGCGTTGTTGCGCAAAGAGCTCACGATGGTTTTGACACCGTCTTCGCGTTGAAACAGTTGTACTTGCCCAAAACGGCTACGCCCCTGCGTCATCCAAGCACCCGCCACTGGGTTCGATTGGGGTGTGAATATAGTGGTGAAGTGTTTTGGAACACGCAAGGTCAACAAAGTCCAACCGACATCCAAACCCACAAAATGCGGCGCAAAGATGACGGTGGGCACATCTGCTGTAAGTTCATCTATGGCACCCGTAAAACGAACACGCGCATGGATACAACTGGGACTGCGGTGCCACAGCCAACTCCGGTCCAACCAAGCTTGGGCGAAATATACAAAGGCTTGTTTTGTAATGGCTAGCCGTTGCGATTCCGACTTTTGCGAAAAACACACGCGCAAGTTTTGCAACACCACATGGCGACGCCATCTTGCACCTAAATACAAAGCCATTCCAACCATTGAACCGATTGCCCGAAGTACGGGCAAAGGCAAAAAGCCAAGTAACTGAAACAGCTTTAAGCCAACTTGACTGATCATGGTTGACTCTCCGTACGGGGCTGCTTATCGCGGTCATAGGCCCACAGGTATTGGCCTGGCGCATTGCGCACCATGTCTTCGACGCCTTTGTTTACAGCCATAGCCGCCTGTTCAGCTGACACGGAGATGTCTTTCATTTCAACAGCATCCATGGCGCGCATGTGCAAACAAAACCCTTGCCCAATAGGCAAGCGTTCACACCAAGTTTGTATGACTTGCGCCCCAGTTTGTTGGGCGAGTTTGGCTAACAAAGTCATGGTGTAAACATCACGCCCAAAAAACGGGGCCCACACCCCTTGCCCCATTGGAGGCACTTGGTCGGGCAAGATGGCGGTGTAACCTCCAGCGCGCAAGGTACGTATCAAAGTGCGCACACCACTCAAGGTGGTGGGGGTTGAATTTAAAAATGGGCGCGTTCTGGCATTCGATACCAAACCCTCTAACCACGCTTTGCGTGCAGGTCGAAACAACACCACCATATCGCCAAACTCTGGGCCAAATTTTTCTGCAATAGCTTGGGCACCAATTTCCCAACTGCCAATATGGGGCGACATGATGATCACGCCTTTGCCAGCGCGCATCGCGGATTCAAAGTGTTCTGCACCATCGAACTGCACCAAACCATTCAAGGTTTGGGTATGCGGACGCATCCACACCCATGGGAGTTCAGACACCACCATGCCAGCTGCTGCAATGGCGGGTCTTGCTAGGTGTGCGGGCATGCCTGACGCTTTCACATTGGCAATAAAGGTACGTCGATAACGCGGCGACACACACCACACCAGCCAACCCAATATGGCACCCAAGCGCTGCATCCACGACAGTGGCACAAGCGCTAGCAATTGAAAAAGTCGGGTTATGGTTGGCATATATATATAATAAAGATTGTCGCTGAGTTAAAGAACTACTTGCAGAGCGACAAACACACCTTGGTGTGCGTGCAATACAAAGTTGCACACATCTGCTAAAGCGTTCGCCGGGCTCCTCCAGAGTTGGCAACGCCAACATCAACTGAATGGAGCTCCTTTATGTCAACAGACTATCTCTTTACTTCTGAATCTGTCTCAGAAGGCCACCCCGACAAAGTAGCGGACCAAATTTCCGATGCGATTTTGGACGCGATCTTTGCGCAAGACCCACGTAGCCGCGTTGCTGCTGAAACGCTCACCAACACAGGTTTGGTGGTGCTTGCAGGTGAGATAACAACCAACGCGCATGTCGACTACATCCAAGTCGCACGCGACACCATCAAGCGCATTGGCTACGACAACACCGATTACGGTATCGACTACAAAGGCTGTGCCGTCATGGTTTGCTATGACAAGCAATCTAACGACATCGCCCAAGGCGTAGACCACGCATCAGATGACCATCTCAACATCGGCGCTGGCGATCAAGGCTTGATGTTTGGCTACGCCTGTAGCGAAACACCTGAGTTAATGCCTGCTCCTATTTATTACGCCCACCGTTTGGTAGAACGCCAAGCGCAGTTGCGCAAAGACGGTCGCCTGCCTTTCTTGCGCCCTGATGCCAAGAGCCAAGTGACCATGCGCTATGTCGATGGCAAACCCCACAGCATAGACACCGTGGTGTTGTCTACCCAGCACAGCCCAGACCAAAGTGAGACTGCGACCAAGATGAAGCAAAGTTTCAATGACGCGATCATTGAAGAACTCATCAAGCCTGTCTTGCCTAAAGAGTGGTTGAAAGACACTAAATATTTGATCAACCCAACCGGCCGTTTTGTGATCGGCGGGCCACAAGGCGATTGCGGTTTAACAGGCCGCAAGATTATTGTGGACACCTATGGTGGCGCTTGCCCACACGGTGGCGGTGCTTTCTCTGGCAAAGACCCCTCTAAGGTGGATCGTTCGGCTGCTTATGCGGCGCGCTATGTGGCCAAGAATATTGTGGCGGCTGGTTTAGCAACGAAGTGCCAGATTCAAGTGGCGTATGCGATTGGTGTGGCGCGTCCAATGAACATCACTGTGAATACCGAAGGCACTGGCGTGATCAGCGACGAGAAGATTGCGGCTTTGGTGGCTGAACATTTTGATTTGCGTCCAAAGGGCATTATTCAAATGCTGGATTTGTTGCGTCCCATCTATAGCAAGACGGCTGCGTATGGCCACTTTGGTCGTGAAGAACCTGAGTTCACTTGGGAACGTACAGACAAGGCAGCGGCTTTGAAGGCGGCTGCTAAGTAAATAGTTTTTAGAACTCCCCTGCTTTGAGCCAAGGGCTAGGGGATACAAATACCGCTCCGCGCTTTGCGCTTGATGTCGCAGTATTTGTATCCCCTAGCCCTTGGCTCTTTGCTTATGGGGTTGTGTTTAGCTCATAACTTGTGCTGCGGCCTATTGCTTCTGTTCTTCTCAATACACCGCGAGTCACTAAGTCGTTCATGTCTCGCAATGCTGTATCGGATGAGCATTTCCCGATTGCTGCCCATTTCTTGTTTGTCAATTTGCCGTCGAATCCATCGAGCATTCGGTTCAGCACTTTGATTTGTCTTTCATGAAACGGCGAGCCTGCCCACTGTCGCCAAAAATTTGCTTTCAACAAAACACGCGACAGGGTTTGATCTGCTTCTTGAAGTGCACGCAGCAAACTCGCTAGGAACCACGCCAGCCACTCGGTCGCATCCAAATTGCCTTTCTGTGTTTTTTCAAGCAATGCGTAATAGTCTTTGCGCTCCTTTTGAATCTGCGCAGACAAACTGTAAAAGCGTTGTTTTCCTCGATCTGCACGAGCGAGCGCCATGTCCCCAATGGCCCGAGCAATACGACCATTGCCATCATCAAACGGATGAATGGTGACAAACCACAGGTGGGCAAGGCCCGCTTTTATCAATGGATCTATTTCTTGAAAAGTTTCGTACCAAAGTAAGAAGTCAGCCATTTCTACTGGCAACACATGTGCGGGTGGTGCTTGGTAATGAACTCGGCGGCGGCGTAAGGAACCAGACACAACTTGCATGGGCCCGTCTGCATCGTTTCGCCAACACCCCACACGGATATCCGTCAGTCCACTTCTTCCCGTTGGAAACAATGCAGCATGCCAAGCTTGAATTCGCTGGGCTGTGAGGGGTATGTCGTGCGCACCTGTGGCGTCAAGAATCATTTCTACGACACCATCCACATGGCGATCCGCAGGCTTTAACCCACCAACATCAACGCCCAGCCTTCTAGCGATTGACGAGCGGACAGTGTCTGCATCAAGATGCTCCCCCTCAATTTCGCTGGTTTTAAGGACATCTTCAGTGAGCGCTACTAGCGTGGCTTGGTCTTGCGGACCCATTCCTTGGTCACGCATACGCCCCATCAGATGTCCCAATGCTTGATGGGCTTGGACAATCAAGGGCATCAGGCTCTCGGCGTTAAATCGCCAATGAGGCCAGTTACTATTTTGCCAAACGTATAGGTTATCGCCGCTTATCATGCGG
>CANBZB010000024.1 GCA_947373745.1 Burkholderiales bacterium
TGGAGTTTTTTCCGCGTGTGAAAGAGCGTATGAACTCAGCGGCAGCCTCACTATCTGGCGGCGAGCAAAAGCAGTTGGAGATTGGCCGCGCGCTGTTGTTGCGTCCCAAGGTCTTATTGATCGACGAGCCTTCTATTGGTCTGTCACCCATGGTTGTGCAAGACGTGTTTAAGTTATTGAGAAAACTGGCAGACCAGGGTACCACCGTGTTGATGGTGGAGCAAAACGTCAAGAGTGCGTTGAAGTATTCAGACGATGCAATTGCGTTGGAATCGGGTCGCTTGGTGTTGCATCAGTCTGCTGCGGAGATTTTGGCGGACCCCGAAATGGATAGGTTGTTTTTGGGTGGTGCCGTCAAGGTCTAACTGTGTGCTTTAGGTAACGCCCAGTGTTGATTTCATAAACCTTGGCGTTTTATACTTTGTGAATGAACGAAATAGTACATTCCAAATCAAAGCCTGTACTTGCTAAGCCAAAAGCAAAACGCCAGCGCATGACTACGCGAACTAACGATCCTGCGCGTACGATGGCGGGCATCATGGCAGTGGCGACGCAAGAGTTCGCAGCCAAGGGCTTAGCTGGTGCGCGAATCGATGCCATTGCTGACGCGACGCACACCAGCAAGCGGATGATCTACTACTACTTCGGTAGCAAAGAGGGTCTCTACCTCGCTGTTTTGGAGGAATCGTACCGTCGCATTCGCCAAACGGAATCCGATTTGCAGTTGGCAGATTTACCGCCAGCTGAGGCCTTGGCCAAATTGGTAGGTTTTACGTTTGACCACCATTACGGTAACCAAGACTTTGTACGTTTGGTGATGTCTGAGAACATTCAGCGCGGCGAATATTTGGCGCAGAGTCAATTGATACAAGAACTCAATGTGTCGGTGATCGAGTCCATCAAAGAGCTGTATGAACGCGGAGTGAAGAAGGGCGTCTTTAGAAAAGGTTTGGACCCTATCGATATCCACGCCTCTATTTCTGCTCTGACATTTTTCAATGTATCTAACCGATACACCTTCGATTTGATCTTTAAGCGCAATGGATACACCGCGAAAGCTCTGGCGCAACGCAGGCAGCGGGTGATCGAAATGGTGCAGCGGTTTTGCGTTATTTGAAATTCGTATAGCAGATAGTTGGTTATGCCTTTAAAAATATAGGGTTTTTACTAGGCTTCAACAAACTAACTGTTTTGTACATTTTGTGCTGGCTAATATTTTCTAGGAAATTCTCCATGCTTAACCGTTTGTTAAACCAATACTGCCGGTGTCTAGAAGTCTTGATTTCTCTAGCCTTGGCATTAATGGTCGTATTGGTATTCGGTAATGTGGTGATGCGCTATGCCTTTAACTCTGGCATTACGCTATCAGAAGAGTTGTCTCGATGGTTATTTGTGTGGGTAACTTTCTTAGGCGCCATCGTGGCGATGAAAGACGGTGCACATTTAGGTTCTGACACCTTGGTGTCCAAACTATCTGTTCGTTGGCAAAAAATATTTTTAGTGATTGGTCACGGACTGATGCTCTTCATATGTTGGTTGTTGTTCAAAGGGTCGCTGGATCAAACCATCATCAATTGGGATTCCACCAGTGCTGTGATGGAAGCGTCTATGGGCATCTTTTACGCTTGCGGAATGGTGCTTGCTGTTTCAGGCGCTTTGATTTTGATTGACCATGTATTGCGTTTATTCAGAGGCGAATTGGCAGACAGTGAATTAATTGGCGTGCGGGAGTCTGAAGAAGAACCTATTGACGTGCCAGCACCGTTGAAATAAATACTAAGGAATTCAACTATGACTATCGCCGTATTTTTGGGATCCTTACTTGCCGCTATGGCGCTGGGTGTACCTATTGCTTTTTCTTTGTTGTTATGTGGCGCAGCCTTGATGTGGCACATGAATATGTTTGACGCGCAAATATTGGCGCAAAACGTGATTGAGGGTTCTAACAGCTTTCCTCTTCTTGCCGTGCCATTTTTTATGTTGGCTGGTGAAGTGATGAATACCGGCGGCTTATCTAGACGTATTGTGGATTTCGCTATGGCCTTGGTCGGCCACATTCGTGGCGGTTTGGGCTATGTGACGATTGTGGCGGCTTGTCTTTTATCGGCGTTGTCTGGTTCTGCAGTAGCAGATGCCGCAGCGTTGACGGCACTGTTGTTGCCCATGATGGTCAAAGCAGGCCACGATAAAGCACGCAGTGGTGGATTGATTGCCGCTTGTGGTGTGATCGGGCCGATCATTCCACCTTCGATTGGCTTTGTAATTTTTGGTGTCGCTGCCAATGTTTCTATCAGCAAATTATTTTTGGCTGGTATTTTTCCTGGCATCGTGTTGGCTGCAGGTTTGTGGGCGACTTGGTGGTGGTGCACGCGCAAAGAAGACTTAACACCACCGCCGCGTAAAACAACTGCTGAAGTTTTTGCGGCCATGCGCAGTGCTGGCTGGGCCTTGATGCTGCCTTTGATTATTTTGGTGGGATTGCGCATGGGCGTGTTCACGCCGACCGAGGCTGCTGTGGTGGCGGCTGTTTACGCCTTATTTGTTGCTGGTGTTATTTATCGGGAACTGACCTGGCACCAATTGTTTGATGTGTTCCGGTCAGCAGCAAAGACAACGTCTGTGGTGATGTTCTTGGTCGCCGCTGCGATGGTGTCAGCTTGGCTGATTACTGTAGCTAATCTGCCTGCTCAGGTTGTAGCCTTGTTGCAACCTTTGTTGGATAGTCCTATGTTGTTGATGGCTGCCATCATGGTCTTGTGCATGATTGTTGGCACTGCTATGGATATGACGCCCACTATTTTGATTTTGACGCCTGTGCTCATGCCCATTGTCAAAGCAGCTGGCATTGATCCTATTTATTTTGGTGTCTTGTTCATCATCAATAATTCGATTGGTTTGGTTACGCCACCTGTAGGAACAGTGTTGAATGTGGTCGCTGGTGTCGGACGCATGCGTATGGACGATGTGACACGTGGCGTTTTACCTTTCATGGCCGTGCAATTCATTGTGATGTTCTTAATGGTGTTATTTCCAGCCATTGTGATGGTGCCGGCTCGCTGGCTCTATTAATTTTTCAAGGCCATTGCCTGTTCGGGTACGCAAGGCAATGGAAACCTCTTTTCGCGTACGACCACAGATTTCATCAGGAGACATGGATATGAAACGTGTATTTATTAAAACTGTGATCGCTTCAGTGGCCTTGGCCGCAATGGGCGTGGCTTGTGCCCAAGACAAAACGATCAAGTTCGCAAACCAAAACGCCGTGGGTCATCCCATTGTCCAAGGCATGGAGAAATTTAAAGAGATCGTTGAAAAACAATCTGGTGGAAAGATCAAAGTAAACGTCTTTCCTGGTGGTGCATTGGGTAGTGACCAAGCTAATGTGTCAGCCATTCAAGGCGGCACATTAGAAATGGCCGCAATGAATTCCGGTATCTTTGCTAGCCAAGTGAAAGACTTTGCTGTATTTGACTTTCCTTTCATGTTTGCCAATGGCAAAGAAGCAGACGCTGTGGTTGATGGTTCTTTTGGCCACAAGATGCACGCCAAATTGGAAGAAAAAGGAATCGTTGGTCTAGGGTATTACGAACTAGGCTTTCGCAACATGACCAACGGTAAGCGTGCGATCAACAAAGTCGCTGACATCGAAGGTTTGAAGTTGCGCGTGATTCCTAACCCTATCAATGTGGACTGGGTCAAGGCCTTAGGCGCAAACCCCACACCGCTGCCATTTCCAGAGTTGTACGCTGCATTGGAACAAAAGGCAGTGGACGGTCAAGAAAACCCATTGGCCACTATTTTTGGCGCAAAACTTTTTGAAGTTCAAAAGCACCTGACCTTGACGGGGCACCAATACAACCCACAATCTGTTGTCATCAGCAAAAAGTTTTGGGATGGCTTGAGCGCTTCTGAAAAGAAAATTGTGTCTGATGCGGTGGCTGAGTCTGCTAAGTTCCAACGCACTACAGCTCGCGCTTTAGAAGCCGGCACCTTGGAAACACTGAAGAAAAATGGCATGGAAGTCACCACGCTGCCTGCTGCTGAAATGGCTATTCTTCGCGAAAAAATGAAGCCTGTGATTGTCAAACACGGAGAAGCTATTGCCGCAACTGTTACCGAGTTACAAGCCGAGTTAGCCAAACTGCGTAAATAACTGTGGCGGATCATGCGCCAAAATGGCGCATGTCGGGGGTCTGGCTGGAGCCGCCCCTTTTTGTATTTTTTGAAGGGTGGTTTGTATGAAGATTCTTATGCTCCATGGAATTAACCATGACATGTTTGGTAAGCGTGACCCTACGCAATACGGCACGATCACCCTAGATGAGATCAATGCCAACTTGCAAAAGTTGGGCAAAGAATTAGGTACAGAAGTGGAATGCTTCCAAACTAACCACGAAGGTGCGATGTGCGAACGCATCCACAAAGGTTTCTTGGATGGTGTGGACGCTGTGTTAATCAACGCAGGTGCATGGACGCATTACAGCTACGGTATTCGCGATGCTTTAGCGATCTTGACTTGTCCCATTGTCGAGTTGCATATGTCCAATATCCATGCGCGTGAAGAATTCCGCCACAAGTCTGTTTTTGCTGAGATTGTCAAAGGCCAAATTTGTGGATTTGGTGCAGACAGCTATTTGTTAGCTTTGCGTGCCGCTGTATCGGCTGTAAAGGGTGCTAAGTAAAACATGACGGTCAATGGCAATACTGAACTGATCGCACACATTGGGTATCCCACCCACGCATTCAAGTCTCCGCTGATTTACAACCCGTATTTCGAACAGGTGGGTATCAACGCCTTGGTCGTGCCTATGGGGTGTCAGGCAGAGCATTACCCTGCATTTTTAAAGTCGGTGTTTGATCTCACCAATATCCGAGGTGCGCTCATTACCATGCCGCATAAGGTCACGACGGTGTCGTTGTTAGACGAAGTGACCGCGACAGTGAAAGTAGCGGGTGCATGTAACGCCGTGAAACGCACCAGCGATGGTCGCTTGGTGGGAGATATGTTCGATGGCGCTGGTTTTGTACGCGGTGTGCAACGCAAAGGTTTTGATCTCAAGGGTAAACGTGTTTTGGTCGTGGGCACTGGCGGAGTAGGCTGTGCGATTGCTGCTTCGCTTGCTGCTACTGGCATTGCCGCAATTTCTTTGTTTGATGTCAACACTGCATCTGCCCAAGCTTTGGGTGATCGCTTAAAGCAACACTACCCAGCGATTGAGGTGCGTTGCGGATCGAATGACCCTGCTGGTCACGACTTGGTTGTCAACGCTACGCCTATGGGGATGAACGAAGGCGACCCTCTGCCTATGGATGTTTCGCGTATTTCGCCGGAGGCTTTTGTTGGCGAAGTGGTGATGCGCACAGAAATCACAGCGTTTCTAAACGCTGCGCAAGGCCGTGGTTGTCGTGTGCAAGTAGGGTCAGACATGTTGTTTGAGCAAATCCCTGCTTATTTGGAATATTTTGGTTTTGCTACGACTACGGCTGAGAATTTGCGCGAAGTGGCACAACTCGGATGATCTACGCTGTTTGGTCTAATCTTCATATTAGTTGCTGATAGGAGTTATCGATGAATACCAATCCACTTCACAGAGAAGCCGTCCCTGAAACCCCCAACCGTTTAGGGATTGAGGGGATTGAGTTCATCGAATACACCACCTCACACCCGCAAGCTTTGGGGCAAGTTTTAGAGAACATGGGTTTTAAACCGGTGGCGCGTCACCGTTCTCGTGAAGTGACTTTGTACCGACAAGGTGGTATGAATTTGGTGGTCAATGCCAACCCAGAAGATGCACGCATAAGCGGTGCCGCCGATGGCGAACCGGTGATTTCTGCTGTGGCATTTCGTGTGCAGGATGCTTTGAAGGCGCATACGCGTTGCATAGAGTTAGGCGCATGGACCGTGCCTAGCCATGCGCAAGCGATGGAGTTGCATATTCCTGCGATCCACGGCCCTGGTAGCACACGGTTTTATTTTGTCGATCGTTGGAAAGAATTCTCCATCTACGACATCGACTTCAAACCTATTCCTACAGTGGACCAGCATCCGAAGTCGATTGCAGATATGTCTTACTTTGGCGTGGTGCAATACATCGGCGCGGGCCGCAGTGCAGACTGGTTGGCGTATTTTGAAAATATTTTTGACTTCACATTTGTGCCAGATGACCAGCGCTTTGGCATCTTGCCTAAGGGTAAGTTGATGAAAAGCCCTTGTGGCCAATTTTTGTGGCAACTCATTGAACCCGAGCCTTGGATGGATGGAGACGAGTCGCCAGAGTCCCTGCAACGTGTTGGTTTAGGGGTGGCGGATGTGGGCGCGGCCGTCAAGGTGCTCAAAGCACAAGGCGTGGAGTTCGTTGAATCTAGCCAACTGCACCCAGAAGACAGGGGCGCTTTGACGCGCGGTATGTTGGGCTCTGTCTCTTTTGAATTGGTCCATCAAACCAAAACTTCTGCGTAAGGGGTAGCCATGAATTTGCTCGATGGCTTTGGCATGGACACGATCACGATGGCGGGCTCATTAGACGCCAAATTGTCTGCCATGAAGCAAGCTGGTTTCTCGCAAGTGATGTTGATGGCGCGGGATTTGGTAGGGCACCCAGGTGGCGTGCCTGAAGCCGTAAAGGTTATTCAAGCCAGTGGCTTGCGTCCTACAGGCTTTCAGGTCTTGCGTGATTTTGAAGGTCTCTCCGGCCATTTACACGGCTACAAAGTAGACATTGCGAAATCAATGTTGGAGATGTGTGCCGCAACGGGTAGCAAAGTGTTGTTGGTGTGTTCATCCACCTCGCGCCATGCCACGGACGATTTAGACCATATCGCCAAAGATTTGAGAAAACTGGCCATGTTGGCTTTGCCGCTCGGTATCAAGGTCGCCTATGAGGGATTGTCTTGGGGCAGAACAGTCAACGAGTTCACCACGTCATGGGACGTGGTGTGTCGTGCAGACTGTCCGAATTTAGGCATTGGTTTGGATTCATTCCATATCTTCGCTGCCAAAACATCTTTGGATGCCATTGAAGATTTAGACCCAGAAAAAATCTTTCTTGTGCAGTTGTCAGACTTCATGTGGAACGAGACGCCAACGTTTGAAGAGCGTATGACAACGGCGCGCACCTTTCGGGTGTTTCCTGGTGAAGGCGTACACAGCGAAGATTTGGCCGATTTGGTGATGCGCTTAGACCGTATTGGTTATCGCGGCGACTATAGTTTTGAAGTGTTCAATGACGATTACCAGCAATTACCCTTGGGCACTGTCGCAGAGCGCGCTAAAAAAAGTGCGACTTGGTTGCACAATGATGTGCTGCACCGATCTGCGCCACTTCCATCTTGGACACGTCAACACAAGGCTTAACTTTTATGCAACAACGTCAACTCGGCCCTTTCACTGTTTCTGCCCTTGGTTTAGGTTGCATGAACTTGAGCCATGCCTATGGCACGCCTCCATCTGCAGACGTGGGAGAGGCGTTGATCCACAAAGCTTTAGATATAGGCGTTACGCTATTTGATACTGCAGCGATTTATGGTTTTGGGGCCAATGAAAAATTGGTGGGCAAGGCTTTAAAAGCGCACCGTCAAAAAATTACGCTTTGTAGTAAAGGCGGTATGGCGGGCGTAGAGTTTCCTGACGGCGTGAAACGCGTGATCGATGGCAGACCTGAGACTATTCGCAAGAATTGCGAAGACAGTTTGAGCCGATTAGGTACCGATGTGATCGACTTGTATTACCTCCATCGATGGGACAAGAAAGTCCCGATTGAAGAGAGTGTGGGCGCGATGAGCGATTTGGTCCGTGCGGGAAAAGTCAGAACCTTAGGTTTGAGTGAAGTCTCTGCAAGCACTTTGCGCAAAGCGCATGCAGTACATCCCATCACTGCTTTGCAAACTGAATATTCTTTGTGGACGCGTAATCCTGAGATTGCAGTGCTGCAAGCTTGTAAAGAATTAGGCGTGACGTTTGTAGCTTTTAGCCCCGTAGCGCGCGGATTTTTGTGCGCGGGTGATTTGGCGATTGACCAATTTGCAGAAAAAGACATTCGCCGCACCATGCCGCGTTTTGGTCATGACACCTATGCGGCCAATCTGCCTTTGCGCAAAGCTTACCAAGCCTATGCCGCCAAAGTCGGATGTACCCCCGCGCAATTGGCGCTTGCTTGGTTGCTGCAAAAAGACAGCACGCTGATTCCAATCCCTGGTACACAGAACATCGCGCACTTAGAAGAAAACATGCAATCTTTGGATGTGCACTTATCTGCACAGCAGATGCAGGAACTAGATGCTTTGGTGAATCAGCATACTGTCAAAGGTGCACGCTATAACGCGCAGAGCACGATTGAGGTTGATACTGAGGAGTTCTAAACCTTTTTACTTTTCGTGAATTGAAAAAAACTAAATAAGAAGTTAAATTTTTTTATTTTTCCTTAATCCTCAAAAGAAAAACCCCGCAAGTTTTACAACTGCGGGGTTTTTTGTTGCTGGATAGATCTTGTTAGATCGTGTCAATAAAGCTGCGCAACTTGTCGCTGCGGCTGGGGTGCTTCAATTTACGCAGAGCCTTGGCTTCGATTTGTCGGATGCGCTCACGCGTGACGTCGAATTGTTTGCCAACTTCTTCCAAAGTGTGGTCACTGGTCATCTCGATACCGAAACGCATGCGCAGCACTTTGGCTTCGCGTGGGGTGAGGCCATCCAAGATGTCTTTCACCACATCGCGCAAACCGGCTTGCATTGCCGCTTCGATTGGCGCTGTGTTGACGCTGTCTTCGATGAAGTCACCCAAATGGCTGTCGTCATCGTCACCGATCGGTGTTTCCATCGAGATCGGCTCTTTGGCAATCTTCATGATTTTGCGGATTTTGTCTTCTGGAATTTCCATCTTCTCGGCCAAAACGCTCGCATCTGGCTCGAAACCAAACTCTTGCAAGTGCTGGCGGCTGATGCGGTTCATCTTGTTGATGGTTTCGATCATGTGCACAGGAATACGGATGGTGCGGGCTTGGTCGGCGATGGATCGGGTGATCGCTTGGCGAATCCACCAAGTGGCGTAAGTAGAGAACTTATAGCCACGGCGGTATTCGAATTTATCAACGGCTTTCATCAAACCGATATTGCCTTCTTGGATCAAGTCTAAGAACTGCAGACCGCGGTTGGTGTATTTTTTGGCGATAGAGATGACCAAACGCAAGTTGGCTTCGATCATTTCTTTCTTGGCGTGGCGAGAACTGCGCTCACCCTCGTTCATGCGCTTGTTGATGTCTTTGAGTTGCTCCAAAGGCACGACCACGCGCGCTTGCAAGTCGATCAACTTTTGCTGTAATTCCTGGATAGGCGGAATGTTGCGACCCATGGTGGCAGACCAGGGTTTGCCAGCCGCAGATTGTTTTTCAACCCATTTGATATTGAGCAAGTTAGGAGGGAAGTCTTTGATGAAAGTGGCTTGTGGCATACCGCACTTGTCAACAATGATGCGACGCAATTCACGTTCTTTTTTACGTACTTCGTCGACTTGACCACGCACCATTTCGCACAATTTCTCAATAGTTTTTGCGGTGAAGCGGATGGTCATCAGCTCGGTAGTCAAGGCCTGTTGCGCTTTTGCGTAAGCAGGCGTGCCATACCCTTCTTTGTCGTAGATCTTGCGCAACTTATCGAAGTGCGTTTGCATGCGGTCAAAGTGGGCGAGGGCTTGGGTTTTGAGCTCTTCCAATTTCTTGGTGAGTGCTTTGGAGCCGCCTTTGCCGTCGTCGTCGTCTTCTTCGTCAAATTCGTCGAAGTCTTCTTCCGCTACGTAGTCGTCGGCTTCGTTTAAGTTGTTGAATCCGTCCACGACTGTGGAGATCACCACTTTGTCTTGGCGAATTTCGTCGGCCATGGCAAGAATGGCGGCGATGGTGGCGGGTGAGCCACTGATCGCTTGCATCATGTCCATCAAGCCACCTTCGATGCGCTTGGCGATTTCAATTTCGCCTTCGCGGGTCAGCAACTCAACGGTGCCCATCTCGCGCATGTACATGCGCACAGGATCGGTGGTGCGACCGAATTCGCTGTCCACAGTGGAAAGCGCGGCTTCTGCTTCTTCTTCTGCTTCTTCCTCGGTAGCGGCTGTCGGTGTGTTGTTGTTCAGAAGCAGAGTTTCTGCATCTGGTGTGTGTTCGTAAACAGCAACGCCCATGTCGTTCAACATGGAGATCACGACTTCCATGGTTTCCGCGTCGACCAGTTTGTCGGGCAAGTGGTCCGAAATTTCGCCGTGCGTCAAATAGCCACGGGTCTTGCCGAGTTTGATCAGGGTTTTGAGGCGTTGACGGCGCTTTTGCATGTCTTCTTCAGACAGCACGGTCTCGTCGAGGCCGAATTCTTTCATCAAGGCGCGTTCTTTCGCCTTGCTGATCTTCATGCGCAGGGGTTTGACTTTTTCTGCCGAGGCGACTTCTTCGCCTTCGATATCGGCTTCGATGTCACTTAAATCGGTATCGTCTAAACCCTTGCCGGCCTTGCCCTTAGCGCTGGATTTAGCAGCTTTTTTACCAGTGGCTTTAGGGGCGTGTGCGACTACTGCTGGCTTCTTAGCGGGTGCTTTTGCAACTGGCTTTGTCGCGGATTTAGAGGCTGCGCTTGGAGCCGCTTTAGCTACTGACTTGGCGGCGGGCTTGGCTGCAGTTTTTGTAACAGGTTTGGCGGTTACTTTGGGGGCGGGTTTGGCCGCAGACTTGGTAGCCGCTTTGGGGGCAACTTTTTTGATGGCCTTAGTGGGCGCTGGCTTTTTGGATTTGGAGGCGACGGGCATGAAAACTCCTGAACTTCAAATAAAAACACATATTCCGCGCCGAAATCCGCACGGAATTGAACTGGTAGAGGGAGAAATCCCAAGGATTAGGCAAGCGAGGTGGGCGAACATTTGGTGTGCAGTCCTTGCGGTTTAGCGGCGAGTCGTGCGCTGATGTCACGGTTGGCCTGGCCCGGAGGTGCTGCTGTCGCACTTGCCAAAGATATGGATTATACCTAAGGCCGTCTAAATCACAAGCCAAAAAGTAAGGTTTTTAGGGCGTAGGCGCTGCCGTATTGCCAATTTGCTTACGGCGCTCGTACAAGGCTTTGTAGCGGGTCAGGGCGGTCGGGTCAGACTGCGAGTTTTCGATGGCTAACTTCATCTGTGCGTCTAAATTTTCAAGCAACATTTTTTGCAAAATGCTGCGGAGTTCCAGACGCGCATCTTTGGCGTGCTTGTCATTGGCAGTGTCTTGGGACTGCGTTGGATCGGAGTCATCCACCGTATTGGTAAAACTGGAGGCCATCACGCGCGTTGCTAAGGCTTCGCACTCATGGCCACGCAACCCTTCCAGCATGGCCGCCCAACTAAGGCTTCCGTGCTCGTGGTGTTGGTGGTCGATCCAAACAAATAAGGGGCCATGGGGCGGGACCAGGCTGCACAAAAGGTCGTGGTCTTCGCCAGACAACTCTTGCCAAATTTCCATGTTCGAGAGCAAGACCCGGGCGGCGTGGTCAGCACGTCCTGCTGGAATTTGGCGGGTGCCTCGCGACCAAGTACGGGGTTTTTTCTTGAAGTCGAAACTGCGCTTGGCGCTGGGACTTGGGGGAATCCACAGGTCTTGCAATTCATTGGTACCGAGCTCACACAGGCTGGCGATTTCTCCAAGTAATTGGCGCTTGAGCGCGCCATCAGGCAGTGCCATCCACATGGGCTTGGCGTTGCTGGCCAAGTGCGCACGGCCCTCAGCGCTGAGCAAGTCGCAGCCTTCGCGGGCCACTTCGATCAACATTCGGCTCAGGGGCACGGCTTCCGTGACGGAATGGGCGAATGCATCTTTGCCAAAGGTGCGTATGTAGCTATCGGGGTCATGCTCGGCGGGCAAAAACAAAAACTTGATGCTTCGGACATCGCTGGCAAAACTGAGTGCGCCGTCCAAAGCTTTTTTCGCGGCGCGACGACCTGCACTGTCTCCGTCAAAAGCAAACACAACGTTGTCGGTGAATCGGAATAGTTTTTGGATATGGTCCCCCGTGCAGGCCGTACCCAGTGTGGCGACTGCATTCGCAAACCCGAGTTGGGAGAGGGCGACCACGTCCATATAGCCTTCGGTCACCAATGCGTAGCCGAGATCGCGCATGGCTTGCCGAGCTTCGAAAAGGCCATAGAGTTCTCGGCCCTTACTAAATACGGGCGTCTCGGGCGAGTTCAGATATTTGGGTGTGCCGTCGCCTAAAACACGACCGCCAAAACCTATGCATTCGCCTTTGATATTGCGAATAGGAAACATGACACGGTTACGAAAACGGTCGTAACGCTTTTCGTCGTCTTCACCTTCTTGCTGGGTGATGACCAAGCCGCTTTCTACCAACAGCGGGTCTTGGTAGTCTGGAAACACGCTGGCCAAGCTTCGCCACCCATCAGGGGCGTAGCCCAAGCCAAACTGTCTGGCAATTTCTCCGCTTAAGCCTCGGTTTTTGAAATACGCGATAGCTTGCGGGGAGGACTTGAGATGTTTGCGATAGGCTTCGCCCGCTTTTTCCAAAACCTCGGTCAGTGTGGTTTGCTTTTGACGGGCCTGGGCAGCGCGCTCTCGGTCTTGGGGCGAGACGTCCTCTTCAGGCACTTGCATGCCTGCGTTTTGGGCTAGGTCTTTAACGGCTTCAACAAAGTTCATGCCGGCGTGGTCCATCAAAAAGCCGATAGCGTTCCCGTTTTTGCCGCAACCAAAACAATGGAAGAACTGTTTGGTCGGACTGACTGAAAAAGAAGGCGACTTTTCACCGTGGAAGGGGCATAGCCCCATGTAATTGGCGCCGCCTTTTTTGAGGCTGACGTAGCGTCCCACCACCTCGACCACGTCGGTGCGGTCAAGGAGTTCTTGGATAAAGGTTTGTGGAATCGCCATGAAAGCGAGTGTGCTTATTTCGGCGCGAGACGAATAGCGCCGTCTAAGCGAATGACTTCGCCATTGAGCATTTCATTTTCAAAAATGTGCAAGGCGAGTTTGGCGTAGTCTTGTGGTGTGCCTAAGCGCGAGGGAAAGGGCACGCTGGCAGCCAGAGAGTCTTGTACCTCTTGGGGCAGGCCAAACATCATGGGTGTACGGAAAATGCCCGGGGCAATTGTCATATTGCGGATGCCGTTGCGCGCCAAATCGCGGGCAATGGGAAGCGTCATACCGACCACGCCTCCCTTAGACGCACTGTAAGCGGCTTGGCCCATTTGTCCGTCGTAAGCAGCTACCGACGCGGTTGAAATGATGACGCCACGCTCACCGCTAGATTCAGGTTCGTTTTGGCTCATGGCTTCTGCCGCCAAGCGGATCATGTTGAAGCTGCCAATCAGGTTGACTGTGATCGTCTTAGCAAAAACGTCTAATTTGTGCGCGCCGTGTTTGCCGACGGTTTTCTCCGCCGGTGCGATGCCTGCGCAGTTGACCAAACCCATCAATTTACCCATGGACACCGCCTTGGCGATGACAGCCTGTCCGTCAGCTTCTTTGCTAACGTCGCAAGCGACAAAAGCGCCGCCAATGTCTTTGGCCACGGTTTGGCCCTTTTCAACTTGCATATCGGCAATCACTACATGCGCGCCATGATGCGCCAAGGCGCGGGCTGTTCCTTCGCCTAAACCTGATGCTCCGCCTGTGACGATAAAAACCTTGCCTTGGATGTCCATGAATATCTCCGATGTGTGAATGGGGGGGGCGTCAGACGTGTCTTTTTACGTTGACGTAACGTCAATTATGCTGGATCGTCGATCGGGGACAATCTGCCACTCCTACAGAACATCATCTCCAAAATTCTGAGTCCTATGACCTCTATTTCAGCGCTAGTTAAACGTATTCCCCTAAGCTGTGTTGATAAAGAAAAAGCATTGTTTGCCCTCGTTCGCAAGGCCCACCTAGCTCTAGGCAAGCTGGTGTTGTTTGCTGTTTTGGCCGTGATGACGGCCTGTAGTACGCAAGGCCCTGTCAAACCTAGCCTAGGTGCAGCATCGGATGGTGCCAGCAAGGATGCGGCGGCGGATACGCCCCTAGCTAAACGCGCGCCCAAGTTCGGATTGGCCTTAGGCGGTGGCGCAGCGAGAGGATTCGCCCACGTGGGTGTGATTCAAGTGTTGGAAGAAGCGGGACTCAAACCTGATTTTGTTGTGGGAACCTCTGCGGGTAGCTTAGTTGCTGCTTTTTACGCTAGCGGAAAAAACGGCGTGCAGTTGCAGCAGTTGTCTGAATCCATGGACGAAGCCACTATCACCGACTGGACGATCCCTTTACTTGGTCGCGGAATGATGCGAGGCGACGCTCTGGCGCGCTATGTCAACAGTAAAACGGGCAACCAAAAAATTGAAGACTTACCTATGTCTTTGGGCGTTGTCGCTACAGATTTACATACAGGGCAGGGTGTTTTGTTCCAGCGTGGCGACCTAGGCACGGCGGTGCGCGCATCGAGTTCGGTACCTTCTGTGTTTGAGCCCGTCAAAATTGGTACGCGAGAGTTTGTCGACGGCGGCTTGGTGTCCCCAGTGCCCGTGCGATTTGCCCGTCAGATGGGCGCAGAGTTTGTGTTGGCAGTTGATATCTCCAGCACACCAGAGAACGCAAAAACAGGGGATATGTTTCAAATCTTGATGCAAACCTTCACCATCATGGGGAAAAGTATCAATAATTTCGAGTTGCGTGAAGCTGACGTAGTCGTGCGGCCCGCATTGGGAGCAGTGGGCTCCGCTGAATTTAGCGCCAGACGCAAATCTATTGAAGCTGGTCGTGTTGCCATGCTTGCGGCGCTTCCCAAAGTACGCGCGGCACTCTCGCCTCGCTAAAAAAAGAGGGCCCGTCTTACGACGGGCCCTGCAAGGGATCCCAACACCCTAAGGTGATAAAAAGATCCGAGGAGACAATCTTTTCAGATTAACGCTTTTTGGCAACTGTCTTGCTTACTTTTGCAGCAGTTTCAGTCACAGCGTGGAAGTTGCTTTCAGCCAAGTCAGTGGCTTGCTTGACAACTTTTTGAACAGATTCAGCAGCAGTGTTGCTGGCGTTTAAAGCTTGCTTCAAGAAAGCAACAGCAGACTCAGAGCCAGCTGGCGCGTTTTTCAAAGCAGAGTCAAAAAAGCCGACGAACTGCTTTTGTGCTTCTGCGGCCTTGGCTTCAACAGCTTTGCCCAATTCGGCGCCAGATTCAGAAGTGATTTCGTACACGTGGCGTGAGTAAGAAGCGGTTTTTTCAGCCAAAGGTTGGAAAAACTCAGCTTGGAGTGCCAAGAATTGCTGTGGATCTTTTGCGCCCATCAAGCTTTTGAAGAAGTCAGCAGACTCAGTCAATGAGCTGCGAGCGGCAGTCAAGTTGAGTTCCACCAGCTTTTCCACGCTAGTGAAAGCTTCATTGCCCATGGCAAAGGCGTTGTTCAAGGCTGCTTTGTTAGAGGCGACGATTTGTTCGGTGTTGATCATGTGAATCTCCAGTTATGTGAAAGTTGAAAAAATGTTGCTTTGCAGCAATGACTTGGAGTTTAGGGTTATCCCGAGGTTTTGCAACGCTTTCGAGGGGTTCTAAGCGTGCTTTAGAGGTGACAGCCTAAATACGGACTCAGCGGCGCAAGCGTTGACAATGGGTCCCTAGAGAGGGCTAGACAAGGTTTATGCGCGCTTTTTATTCGGATCAGTTTGTATTGCCGCTTCCGCAGGGGCACCGATTCCCCATGGGCAAGTACCGCGTTTTGCGAGACAGCTTGGCTGTCGAGATTCCTGCCATCCAAACCAACGTCGCCCAACCCGCCACCGATGGTGAATTAGCCTTGGTGCATGCGCCGCATTACATACAGGCGGTAGAGCAAGGCACTTTGGGCGACAAGGCGCAGCGTGAAATTGGCTTTCCTTGGTCCCCAGAAATGGTGGCAAGGTCTAGGCGATCCACTGGAGCCACCATCATGGCAGCTAGGGCGGCATTGTTTGGGCGCGAGGGCATTGCTGCCAATTTGGCGGGTGGAACCCACCATGCTTATGCGGACAAGGGCAGTGGTTTCTGTGTTTTCAACGATGCGGCGGTTGCCACCCGCTTGATGCAAAGCGAATGGAGCCGCCAGCATCGCCATCCTTTGAAAGTGGCCATCATCGATCTAGATGTGCACCAAGGCAATGGAACCGCGCATATCTTTGGGCAGGACGCATCGGTTTTTACGTTGTCTATCCATGGTGCTAGAAACTTTCCATTTGCCAAAGAAACCAGCGACCTAGATGTGGAATTGCCAGACGGTTGTGACGACAGCGCCTATCTACAAGCCCTCGAACAAGCTTTGGAGGCTCTGGAAAATCGCTTTGAACCAGGTTTGGTGGTTTATCTGGCTGGCGCTGATCCGCATGAAGGCGATCGCCTTGGCCGGCTGAAATTGAGCTTTGATGGCTTAGAAGCGCGAGACAGGCGGGTGTTCGACTGGGCCTATCAAAAGGGCATCCCGATGGCTTTCGCCATGGCCGGAGGCTACGGTGAAAATATCGCCGACACAGTGCAGGTGCAAATGAACACCTACCGTGTCGCCTATGCATATTGGCTTCGCTGGCAAAATCGCAGCTTATGAGTGAAAAAAAAATAGAACGCGTCTTACCCCAGTCGCGTAGTACTTTCAAAGCGTTTCGACAAATCACCACGCGTTGGGAAGACAACGACGTTTACGGCCACATCAACAACGCGGTGTATTACAGCTATGTCGATACGGCGGTCAATGCCCATTTGATTGCGCAGGGTGCACTAGATATCCATGCTGGCAAAACAATCGGCTTGGTGATTGAAAACCATTGCAACTTTTTTGCGCCTCTGGCCTTTCCGCAAGCCATTGAGGCGGGCATCCGCGTCAGCAAAATTGGCACATCCAGTGTCAGGTACGAAGTAGGATTGTTTGCGGAGGGCGAAGACCTTTGCGCTGCCCTGGCGCACTTCATCCACGTCTATGTCAACGCCCATGACAGGCGACCCGTGACAAGTCTGCCCCACGAATTACAAAATGTTTTGGAGAAATTGAGATGACCACCCCCGTAAGCGACAGCCAAGCCGTTGACCACGCCATCACTTCACGCATGTCGGCCCGTGCTTTTACCAATCAACCTGTACCCAAAGCCCTGATCACCGAAATCTTGCAAGTGGCAAGTCGTGCGCCTTCCGGCACCAACACCCAACCATGGAAGGTCTATGTTTTGCAAGGCAAAAGCCGCGATTCTTTGGTCGAAAAAGTATGTGCCGCACATGACGCCATCCGCGCTAATCCAGAAGTGGCCAAGCAATACCAAGAGCAATACGACTACTACCCTACGCAATGGGTCAGCCCCTATATCGACCGTCGTCGCGAAAACGGTTGGAGTTTGTACGGCTTGCTCGGTATCGCCAAAGGCGACAAAGACAAAATGCATTTGCAGCACCAACGCAATTACAAATTCTTCGATGCGCCTGTTGGCATGATGTTCACTTTGGACCCCATCATGGGTCGCGGCTCGATGTTCGATTACGGCATGTTTGTGCAAAACATCATGTTGGCGGCGCGCGCTCGCGGTTTGCACACTTGCCCACAAGCGGCTTGGAATAATTTTCACAGCATCATCCTGCCGCACATCGGTGCGGGTGAGGGCGAGATGTTGGTGTGTGGTTTGGCTCTTGGTTGGGCGGATGACTCAGACAAGGTCAATACGTTTGTAACGCCCCGCGTGCCAGCCGAAGAATTCACCCACTGGCTCGACTGAACCCATGATCATCACCAGTCTGCTCGATACAGACCTCTATAAATTCACCATGATGCAGGCTGTGCTGCATCAGTTTCCGAGCGCGCAAGTTACCTACAAATTCAAATGCCGCAACCCCGGAGTTGCGTTGGCGCCTTATGTGCAGGAGTTCCGCAGTGAAATTAAATCTCTGTGTAGCCTGAAGTTCCAAGATGAAGAATTGGCATGGCTACGCAGTCTGCGTTTTATTAAAAGCGATTTCATAGACTTTTTAGGTTTATTCCGCCTGAACGAAAAATACATACAAGTCACGCCCTTACAAAATGGTGAGATTGATATCACCATTCAAGGCCCTTGGTTACACACCATCTTGTTTGAGATTCCTGTCTTAGCTATCGTCAACGAGGTGTATTTCCGCAATACCCAAAAGGTGCCGGACTTTGTTGAGGGTCGCCAGCGCTTAGAGAGAAAAATCGAAACGCTGCGTGCGGAAAGACTCAGCGATTTGAAGATCGCTGATTACGGGACGCGTCGCCGTTTTTCCAAAGCGTGGCACGAAGAACTTTTGCGGGTGCTGTCGGTGAAATTAGGTACAGAGCCTGTTGGTCAATTGGCAGGGACCAGCAATGCATTGTTTGCCATGAAACTCAACTTGCGACCGCTTGGAACCATGGCGCATGAATATTTGCAAGCTTGCCAAGCCTTGGGTCCACGTTTACGTGACAGCCAAGTCTTTGGCTTTGAGACTTGGGCACGAGAATACCGTGGCGACTTGGGCATTGCCTTGAGCGACGTCTACGGCATTGAACCGTTCTTGCGTGACTTTGACATGTATTTCTGTAAGTTGTTTGACGGTGCTCGCCACGACAGTGGCGATCCGTTCACGTGGGGTGAACGCATGATCGAACACTACCGCCAAAACCGCGTCGACCCCATGACCAAGACATTGATTTTTAGTGATGGGTTGACGGTCGAACGCATCATCGCCCTTTACCAACAGTTCAGAGGACGTTGCCAACTCGCATTTGGAATTGGTACCAACTTGACCAACGATTTGGGTTACGAGCCCTTGCAAATAGTGATCAAGATGGTTGAGTGCAACGGCCAGCCCGTCGCTAAGATCTCGGACACGCCATCTAAAAATATGTGTGAAGACCAAAAATACTTGGCATATTTACGCCAAGTGTTTGGCATTGCATCTCCAAACTAAAGGCCGCCGATGGTTACATTGCTCATCATAATTTTTGTCATCACCTATGCAGCTATTGCCTTCGAGCATCCGCTCAAGATCAATAAATCAGCTTCAGCTTTATTGGGAGCAGGGCTGTTATGGGCCATTTATGCGATTGCTTCCACTGACTATGCACAAATTAACCAAGAGCTTTCAACCAGCTTAATCGGTACCGCGCAAATTGTTTTCTTTTTGATGGCTGCCATGGCCATTGTTGAGGTTGTAGATGCACACCAAGGCTTTGATGTGGTGACTGCAAGAATCAATACGCAAAGCTTACCCATCTTGTTGTGGATTATTTGTTGGGTGGCTTTTTTCTTAAGCTCAATTTTGGACAACTTGACAACGACGATTGTGATGATTTCACTTGTCCGCAAACTCCTCGACAACCGCGAAGATAGGTTGTTTTTTGCAGGAATGATTGTGATTGCTGCAAATGCTGGAGGCGCATGGTCACCGATTGGTGATGTGACAACAACCATGCTTTGGATTGGAGGTCAAATTACACCGCTCGCAATTATCCAAGGCCTGTTCTTGCCCTCAGTGGTCAATCTATTGGCACCTCTATTGGTCGTTGGCTGGATGTTGCGGGGTAAAAGTGTTGTGGCCCCTGCCCAGCTTGATTCAACCGATGGGTTCTCTACTTCAGTTTTTGAGAGGAACACCATGTTCTTTTTGGGCCTAGGAGTATTGGTCGCTGTGCCGGCATTCAAAACAGTCACCCATTTACCGCCTTTTATGGGAGTTTTACTGGGATTGGGCTTGCTTTGGATAGTGGGTGATTTGATCCATAAAGATAAAACTTTTGAGGCTAGAAATCATCTTGACCTGTCTACCGCCTTGTCTCGTATCGATATGTCATCGATTGTGTTTTTTATCGGAATACTTCTTGCGGTCTCTATCCTTGAGCACACGCATGTTCTTTCTGCCCTTGCCGCATGGCTTGACGAAACTGTAGGTCGACAAGATTTAATTGTTTTATTGATCGGATTGGTGAGTGCTGTTGTAGACAACGTTCCTTTAGTCGCCGCTTCTATGGGAATGTATAGCCTTGAAAAATTCCCTGCAGACAGTTTCATCTGGGAGTTTTTGGCCTATTGCGCGGGTACAGGCGGTTCCATATTGATCATTGGTTCGGCAGCCGGTGTTGCTGCCATGGGAATCGAAAAGATTGATTTCGTTTGGTACTTGAAAAAAATAAGTGGACTTGCTTTTATTGGATACATTGCTGGCGCGCTTGTATACATAGCTCAGTTCGCCTAAGTTTTTTCTAATGCACTAACCCTTATGGATATGCAACTCGATGTGGTGCTAGGGCTTGTTGGCATCAATGTATTTTTGCTAATGCTCTTGCTTTGGCGTTCTATTTCAAAGCCTTCTCATGACGACACCACGATCATTCAAAAATACCTGGACGAAAAGCTAGACCGTTTAGAAAGAGCTCTCCGTCTTGAAGTGACAGAGGCATCGCGAGACGCGCGTCAAGAACTCACGCAAAACTTGGCG
>CANBZB010000025.1 GCA_947373745.1 Burkholderiales bacterium
TCTTCTTTAGACACATCGGTGGGCACTGGGAAAGCATTGGCTTTGTTATCACCAGCGGCGTCCACCGTGGCTTGCAAGGCGTCCGCGCGGCGTCCGATCAAGGCCACTTTCCAGCCGTCTTTCAAAAGTCCGAGCGCGCAGGCTTTGCCAATACCAGAGCTCGCGCCCGTCACGATTGCTATCTTTGTCATCTCAATTCCTTTTTATACAGATGGTGTTTTTAATGGTTGTCTTTGGGAACGGCTGCACCACGCATGCCGCGTAAAAAGTCTAAGTCTGCGCCTTCATCGGCTTGCAATACGTGGTCGATGTAGAGCTTCCAGTAGCCGCTGTCCATGGCGGGCGCTGGCGCCTTCCATGTTGCGCGTCGCTTGGCCAACTCTGCGTCGTCCACATGCAAATGCAAACTGCGCTTGGGCACATCCAAGGTAATCATGTCGCCGTTTTGCACCAGGGCCAAGGTGCCGCCCGCTGCAGCTTCTGGTGCCGTGTGCAACACCACCGTGCCGTAAGCCGTTCCGCTCATACGCGCATCGCTGATGCGCACCATGTCGGTAATGCCTTTGCGCAAGACTTTGGGTGGCAGCGGCATATTGCCCACTTCGGCCATACCGGGGTAGCCTTTGGGGCCGCAATTTTTGAGCACCAAGATGCAGTTTTCGTCGACGTCCAAGTTTTCGTCGTCGATGCGGGCGTGGAAGTCGTCGCTGCTCTCGAACACCACAGCGCGTCCGGTGTGGGTCATTAATGCAGGCGTTGCAGCGCTCGGTTTAATGACCGCACCACGTGGCGCCAAGTTGCCGCGCAAGATGGCGATACCGGCTTTTTCTTTGAACGGCTTGGCAAACGGCTTGATAACTTCGGTGTTGTAGTTCTGCGCATCGGCCACGTTTTGGGCAACAGTTTTGCCGTTCGCAGTGACCACCTCGGTATGCAAGAGATGAGAGATTTCTTTCATCACTGCGGGCAATCCGCCTGCGTAGCAGAAGTCTTCCATCAAGTACTGACCAGAAGGCTGGAGGTTCACCAAGCAAGGTAACTCGCTGGCCAAGCGGTCAAAGTCGTCGATGCTCAAAGGCACGCCCAAGCGGCCTGCGATAGCGACCAAGTGAATGACCGCGTTGGTACTGCCACCAATCGCCGCCAAGGTGCGGATCGCATTCTCGAACGCTTCGCGCGTCAAGATTTGCGAAAGCTTCACATCGTCGTGCACCAATTGCACAATGCGTCGGCCCGCTTCACGCGCCAGCACATTGCGTCGACCGTCTACCGCTGGGTACGCCGCATTTCCAGGCAAGCCCACGCCCAAGGCTTCGACCATACTGGCCATGGTGCTCGCAGTGCCCATCGTCATGCAGTGTCCGTGGCTGCGGTGCATGCAGCTCTCAGCTTCAAAGAAGTCTTGTAGTTTCAACGTGCCGGCACGCACTTGCTCACTCATGCTCCACACGCCGGTACCTGAGCCCAATTCTTGGCCGCGCCATTTGCCGTTGAGCATCGGTCCGCCGCTCACGCCAATCGTTGGCAAGTTGGCGCTGGATGCGCCCATCAATAAAGAGGGCGTGGTTTTGTCGCATCCCATCAACAGCACAACGCCATCGATCGGGTTGCCGCGGATGCTTTCTTCCACATCCATCGAGGCCAGGTTGCGATACAACATGGCGGTCGGGCGCAACAAGGTCTCGCCCAATGACATCACAGGAAATTCGAGAGGAAAACCACCCGCTTCGTAGACACCAATCTTGACCTGTTCGGCCAATGTCCTGAAGTGTGAGTTACAGGGGGTGAGTTCGCTAAAGGTGTTGCAAATGCCGATGACGGGGCGTCCGTCAAACTGGTCGTGGGGCACGCCTTTGCCTTTGACCCAGCTGCGGTAAGCAAAACCATCTCGGTCTTGTCGGCCAAACCATTGCTGGCTACGTAAATCTTCTGGGCGTTTTTTGGGTTTATCCGTCATGTTGTCTCGCTATTACTGGTTTCCCCGAGTCTTGATTGGGGGCGAGCAAGCATATTATGGTATGACCATTGATTCTTTACCCCGTGAAAGCCCTAGGAGCCTACTTTGCCAGCCATCGACATCTTGTCCGTCACCAAACTCTCGCCCTTTCTTGAACCCCAGTTGCATGCCGCTTTCAAACTGCATGACCGCCTGTACGAGACAGACCCTGCTGCTTTTGCTAAGTTAGCACCGCAGATTCGCGGCATTGCAGCCAGCGGCGAGTCCAAAGTACCTGCCTCGTTGATTGCACAACTGCCTGCACTGGAAATCATTTCTGTCTTCGGCGTTGGCTACGACGGCGTCGATGTCGCCGCCGCCAAAGCACGCAATGTGATGGTCACGCACACACCGCAAGTCTTGAATGACGACGTCGCTGATTTAGCGATTGGCCTGATGCTCAGCGCCGCCCGCCAATTGCCCGCCGCAGACCGCTACGTCAAAGACGGCAAATGGACCAGCGGCCCTATGCCTTTGGCACGTAAAGTCTCCGGTGCGCGCATTGGCATCGTGGGTATCGGTCGCATTGGCCAGGCCATTGCACAACGTGCGTTGGCATTCAATATGACGGTCGCCTACACCGCCCGCAGCAAACGCGCCGAGTTGCCTTACGCCTTCTATCCAACTCCAGCTGAATTAGCCGCAAATTGCGACTACTTGGTATTGATCACTCCAGGCGGCGCAGGGACCAACAAACTGATTAACGCCGAAGTGCTCAAAGCCTTAGGCCCAGAAGGAATTTTGGTCAACGTTGCGCGCGGCTCGGTTGTCGACCAAGAGGCTTTGATCCATGCCCTCCAAAACGGTGTGATTGCTGGTGCTGGATTGGATGTATTCGAGAACGAGCCCAATGTGCCTGAGGCTTTGCGCGCCATTCCGCACGTCGTATTGGCACCGCATATTGGTAGCGCGACGCGCCAAACACGTCAAGCCATGGCCGATTTGGCGTTTAACAACCTCAAGTCGCACTTTGACGGCAAACCGGTGCACACCCCCGTGCCAGAGTGCGGGTAACTCCGCATCGGACGGCTTCACAATCGTCATACGATAGCGCCCCGAGCTTCAAATGCTTAGGTCTTTAAGAAAACTTAGGAGATTGACAATGAAACTGAATAAATGGCTAGCAGGCGCAATGGTCGCCGCAGGCTTGGTCACCGCCGGCGGCCCAGCATTAGCGCAAGAAAAACTCACTGTTTGGTGGGTCAAGGGCTTTTATAAAGCCGAAGACGATGCGCTGTTTGTAGCCATCAAAAAGTTCGAAGAAAAGAACAAGGGCATCAAGATTGATTTGTCCCAGTACCCGATTCAGGACATGATTCCAAAAACCGTAGCGGCTTTGGATTCAGGCAATCCTCCTGATATCGCGTATGCCGACACCTATGACTTCCAAGTCACGGCCAAGTGGGCCTATGACGGCAAACTCGAAGACATCAGCAGCGTGATCGACAAAGTGCGTAACAACTTTGAGCCTGCTGCGCTGTCCACCACTTTCTTGTACAACAACCAAGCCAAGAACCGCGCTTACTACGCATACCCGATCAAGCAGCAAACCATGCACATCCAGTATTGGAAAGACATGCTGGCGGAATCTGGCTACAAAGAAAGCGATATCCCTACCGATTGGAATGGCTACTGGGATTTTTGGTGCTCCAAGGTCCAAGCTGGCTACCGCCAAAAAACCGGTAAGCGTGGCTTTGGTACTGGCTTTCCCATGGGCGTCGATTCAACCGACTCCTTCTTCTCCTTCTTGACCTTCATGGACGCCTACAACGTCAAGTTGGTGAATGATTCGGGCAAATTGCTGGTGGATGATCCAGCGGTTCGCTCTGGCTTGATCAAAGCCTTGAATGACTACACCGCGGTTTACACCAAAGGTTGCACCCCACCTTCTTCGACCAGCTGGAAAGACCCCGACAACAACGTTGCATTCCACAACAAGACCACGGTGATGACGCACAACGCCACGATCTCTATCGCTGCGAAGTGGTTGGACGACATGAACAACACCGCCTTGACCCAAGAGCAACGCGATTTGGGCAAGAAGAACTACTACGAAATGATCGCAACCTCCGGTTTCCCATTGAAGCCCGATGGCACCAAGATGGTCTATCGCTCTGCCGTGAAAACCGGTGTGATCTTCAAGGATGCTAAGCGCAAAGATTTGGCGAAGAAGTTCTTGGCCTTCATGTTGGAAGAGCAAAACCTGACACCGTATGTGGAAGGCTCTTTGGGCCGCTGGTTCCCAGTGACCAAAGCGGCGCAACAGCGTCCTTTCTGGAAAGCTGACCCAGCACGTTTAGCGGTCTACAACCAGTTCATGAACGGCACTGTTCCTTTTGAGTTCACCAAGAACTACAAGTTCACCGTGCTCAACAACGAGAACGTCTGGGCCAAAGCCATGAACCGTGTCTTGAACGAGAAAGTTCCTACTGAGAAAGCGGTCGATGAAATGATCGCCCGTATCAAAGAAGTCGCTGGCAACTAAGCCACACCGCACACCGATGCGCAAAGCCCCCGGGCCTCGCATCGGTGTTTTTTTGAGTAAATGACTGCATGAATGCCCAAACCCTGAACCTACCAACCAAGCCCCATGCACCCCTGAGTGTGTGGCAATGGTGGGGCCGCGCCATGGTGGTGCCGTATCTGTTGATCTTTGTGATTTTTGTGCTCTATCCGGTCGGGTATGGCTTGTGGTTGGCGCGCCATCCACAAAGCTATGTTGATTTGATGAACGACCCGATATTTTTTCGTAGCGCTGCCAACACTTTTGTATTTCTTGTGGTTGCCATCAATATCAAGATGGCGGTCGCTCTCGGGTTGTCTGGTTTTTTTGTCAACACCCGTTGGTGGGTGAAATGGGTTGCCGCTATTTTTATCTTGCCTTGGGCGGTGCCATCCATCCCCACCATTTTGTCGGTACGCTTTATGTTGAACCCCGAGTGGGGCATCATCAATAGTGCGATTTTTCGCTGGACAGGTTTAGATGGTCCCAATTGGTTGAATGACCCAACACTGGCATTGAGTTTGTCTATGTTGATGCACGTGTGGAAGTCGCTACCCTTTTGGACTTTAATTTTGGTAGCTGGCCGTTTGGCCATTCCTGCTGAGCAATACGAAGCAGCCTCTGTAGATGGCGCGACTACTTGGCAAAAGTTCACCTTCATCACTTGGCCTTCGATGCGCTCGCTGTATTTGACGTCGACGATTTTGTCGATGATTTGGACGCTGGGCGACTTCAACAGCGTGTACTTATTAACCGGCGGTGGCCCTGCTGATATGACGCATGTGCTCGCCACATTGGGCATCCGTTATTTGCGCCTAGACCAAGTGGATTTGGCCATGGCGTCTATCGTCGTTGCACTGCCATTTGTTTTGCCTTTGGTGTACTTCATGATGAAGAGGCTCTCCAAATGAGTTTGAAAAAAATCGCCACTGAAGCCAAGTTGTTGTTAATCGGCATTCCTGTGCTGATCTGGACTTTGTTTCCCATCTATCACATGGTGTTGTTTGCTATTTCTCCGCGCGACACCGCCACATCAGGCCACTTGTGGCCAGAGAACCCAACGCTGCAAAACTTTGAGATTGTTTTCAAGCGCGACCATTTTTACTTAGACCACTTTTGGCAACAGTTGGGCAACTCGTTTGTTATTGCCATATCTGTTGGCGCGCTGACTTTATTCGTTGCTACAACCGCTGCATTTGCCATTAGCCGCCTGAAAGTGCGCGGCGGTCGAACGGTCATGAATCTGGCTTTGTTTACCTATTTCATTCCTGCCGCCTTCTTGGCAGTCCCTATGTATAAAACCATGGGTCTCTATGGCTTGTTAAACAACCAATGGTCTTTGATCTTGGCCATGGTGACCATTGCTTCACCGTATTGCATTTGGGTGCTCAAACAAGCCAGTGACAAACTGCCCTATGAGCTGGACGAAGCTGCGCGTATGGATGGCGCCACGCCTTTGCAATTGTTTTGGATGGTCTATCTGCCTTTGATGGTGCCTTCACTAGTGGCGGTTGGCACCTATGCCTTGCTATTGGCATGGAACGAATATCTCTACGCATTCTTGCTGCTATCAAAAGACCAAGACGTCACGCTCTCTGTCGCTTTAGGCAACTTCTTATCAGCAGACGATTCGCCATGGGAATTACTCATGGCCACTGGTTTGATATATGCCCTGCCCCCTGCGGCAATTTATTACTCATTTAAGCGCTACATGGTGTCTGGCCTGACAGCTGGCGCAGTGAAAAGCTAAGGAAAACTCATGGCTTCGGTTTCATTTCATAACATCCAAAAAAACTTCGGTGATGTCAAAGTCATCCACGGTATTTCATTTGACATACAAGACGGTGAATTTGTTGTTTTAGTCGGCCCTTCAGGTTGCGGCAAATCCACCTTGTTGCGCATGTTGGCAGGGCTGGAAGATATCTCTGGCGGCGAGATCAGCATCGATGGTCGCGTCATCAACGAGCTCGAGTCCAAAGACCGTGACATCGCGATGGTGTTCCAAAGCTATGCGCTGTATCCGCATATGACCGTGCGTGAAAACATGGCCTTCTCTTTGCGCTTGCGCAAAGCCGATGCGCAGACAACCGAAACACGCGTTGCCAATGCGGCGCGCATCTTGAACCTAGACAAATTGCTAGACCGCTTTCCACGCGAGCTCTCTGGTGGTCAACGCCAACGCGTAGCGATGGGCCGCGCAATTGTGCGAGACCCCAAAGTATTTTTGTTTGACGAGCCGCTCTCCAACCTCGACGCTAAATTGCGTGTGGCGATGCGCGCGGAAATCAAAGCGCTGCACCAACGTCTCAAAACGACTACGGTATATGTGACGCACGACCAAATCGAGGCTATGACCATGGCCGATCGCATTGTGGTAATGCATGACGGCATCGTCGAGCAAATCGGCACACCGCTTGAGTTGTTTGACCGTCCTGGTAATTTATTTGTTGCGCAGTTCATCGGCTCTCCTGCGATGAATGTTTTCAAAGGCACAGTGCAAAGCAATACGGTGCACGCCCTAGGTGCGCAGTGGGCTATACCTGCCAGTGTCACTTCTGCCACGCAAGGCCAACAGGTCTACTTCGGCATTCGCCCCAGCGATTTAAATTTAGCAAGCAGCGGCATCGCGGCAAAGGTCGTAGTGGTGGAGCCTACCGGCGCTGAAACAGAGTTACTTTTGCAAATTGGCGAGCAATCGCTCACCTTGGTGATGCACGGTCGCACCGACGTCAAACCTGACGACACGGTTTACTTGCAGTTTGATCCGAACAAAGCGCACGTATTTGACGCCACTAGCGAGCAACGCCTCTGAGCATGTCAGCACCTCGTCTCATCGTCATGGGAGTGAGCGGATGCGGCAAGAGCACCGTGGGCTCACTTTTAGGCACACGCACTGGCATCCCCTTCATTGAAGGCGACACCTTGCATCCACCTCGCAATGTGGCTTTGATGGCGGCTGGCACAGCTCTCACGGACGAAGACCGTGCGGGCTGGTTAGACGATATTGCGTCACGCTTTGGCGCGCTAGAGGCAGATGCAGGTTTGATCATTTCTTGCTCTGCTCTCAAGCGCATGTACCGTGACCGCTTACGTGCCGCCTGCCCTGACTTGCGTTTTATCCACTTGCATGGCGACAAAGCACTGCTGGAGCAACGCTTGCAATACCGCACAGGCCACTACATGCCACCCTCGTTGTTGACAAGCCAATTGCAAACATTGGAACCTCCGAGCTCTGATGAACCAGCCATTACCTTGAACATTGCTATGCCAACCGACCAATTGGTCGCGCAAATTGAACAACAGTTGCAACTGCATATCGCATAGTCCTTGCCATCCCTTTGCCTTGCATCCGATAAGAAACACAGGAGCCCCATGAAAGCCATTGTTTGCCATGCGCCAGAAGATTTGCGCTTAGACACCTTTGAAACAGATGCTTTGGGTACGCACCAACTTCAAGTGGATGTCGCCTATGGCGGCATTTGCGGATCTGATTTGCATTACTACCACCATGGTGGTTTCGGTACTGTGCGCATCAAAGAACCTATGGTGCTAGGCCATGAAGTCTCAGGGATCGTGCGCGTCGTGGGCAGTGCAGTGCAAAACTTCAAAGCGGGACAACGCATAGCCATCTCCCCTTCGCGCCCTTGTGGCCAATGCCAGTATTGCCAAAAAGGCCAGCACAACCATTGCTTGGACATGCGCTTCTTTGGAAGTGCCATGCGCTTTCCACATGTGCAAGGCGCGTTTCGTCAATCCTTGGTGATTGACGCATCCCAGGCGCATCCACTAAACGACTCTTTGAGTTTGTCACTCGCCGCATTAGCGGAACCTTTGTCTGTCGGTTTGCATGCGATCCAGCGTGCAGGCAGCGTGTTTGGCAAACAAGTATTGGTAACAGGCTGCGGTCCGATTGGCACTTTGTTGATTGGCGCTTTGCGCCGCGCAGGTGCTGCACGCATCGTGGCGGTAGACATTGCAGACAAGCCACTCGAATGCGCCCGCGCCATGGGTGCAGATGAAACCATCAACATAGCGAAGCACCCCGAAGCGCTCGCGCCTTTTGCGGTGAACAAGGGTGTGTTCGATGTCATGTTTGAAGCCTCGGGCAACGACCGTGCCCTGCGCAGCGGACTTGACGTTGTCGCACCTCGCGGTGTGATCGTATCTATCGGACTAGGTGGCGACTCCACATTGCCACTCAACCAATTGGTCGGCAAAGAGTTGGAGTTGCGCGGCACTTTCCGTTTCCACGAAGAGTTCGCAGTTGCCGTGCGTTTCCTCAACGAGAACTTGATCGATGGCCGTCCCGTTATTTCGCATGTGCTGGACTTTGATGATGCGATCCATGCCTTTGAGTTGGCCAGCGACAAAAGCCAAGCCATGAAGGTTCAAATTAACTTTGGTGCTGAGGCCCTTGCATGACCACTTTTCAAAAAACTATTCTCTTCACCGATACCGATGGCCGCGCGCGCTTCAAAGAGGAAACCGTCCCGCTGACAGAAGGCACGCCGCAATCGCGTTTGTCTGCATTGATGCCCAGCGGTGGTTATCAACTCCGCCATAGCCCTGTAGGCTTTCGAAGCCAGTTCCATTGCAGCCCTCACGGACAGTGGGTGTTTATTTTGGGCGGGCATATGGAGATTGGTTTGCAAGACGGCAGTTCGCGCGTATTCAGTGCGGGCGAGCATTTTTACTCGATTGACACCTTGCCTGCAGGTGCAACATTTGACGAAAAAGTCCACGGACATTGGAGTCGCCAACTTGGTACGGAACCATTGGTCACTTTGTTCGTGCGCGGTTAACTTGTTGCGAATGCGCATAACAAATATCAATTTGTAACGGCTTTATCACCCAACGCCATGGCCATCAAGAACATGCTCGGACACACGCTCGATTTATTGGGCGAGTCCGTCGTGTCTGGCCATTACCCACCCGAGAGCGTGGTACCGCCTGAGACAGTTTTGTGCAAAGAGTTTGGCGTGAGTCGCACGGTGATTCGTGAAGCTGTCAAATCATTGGTAGCCAAAGGTTTGCTGAGCACCGGCCCCAAAGTAGGAACACGGGTTTTGCCTGCAGACCAATGGAATTGGTTTGACCCAGACGTGGTGGCATGGAAATCAAAAATGGGTTTGACGCGTGAGTTTTTACGCGACCTACAAGATTTGCGGCGCGTGATTGAACCTGCAGCCGTCAGACTCGCTGCGGAACGCGCCACTGCGCAAGATATTCAAGACATTGAAGCCGCCTACGCCGGCATGAAACACGCGATTGAATTTGGTGGCGACTATGTCACCCATGACTTGCTGTTCCATCAAGGCCTCTTGCGTGCTTGCCACAACCGGATGGTTGCGCAAATGAGCAAAGCGATTGGCGCACTGCTGCGCACCAGTTTTGAGATCACCACCACCCGACCCAACGGAATGGCACTCTCTCTACCTTTGCACAGAGCTGTGCTCGACGCCGTCATCGCACGTGCACCGGATGCTGCTGAGAAAGCCGTGCTGGTATTGATCGACAGCGTGCGCGAAGACATTGAAACCGTTTTGGACTCCAATCAAAAATTGCCGTCCGTCTCTCAACCTGCTGTGTCATTGCGCGCTCCGCGTGCTGTGCGCGCACATTCCCCCCGTCCTTAAAGGAGTTATCACCATGCGTTTATTGATCACCGGTGGCGCCGGTTTTGTAGGTTCCCGCCTAGCCCGCACCTTGCTTGCCAAGGGCGAGTTGAATGGCCAAAAAATTGAACGCCTCATCTTGGCCGACCAATTTCCTGCGCCCGCTGATCTCGCGGCAGATCCACGCGTCAGTGTGAAGACAGGACCATTGCTGACACATTGCAAAGATTTAGAAAATGAAGCAGTCGACGGTGTGTTCCACCTCGCCTCTGCCGTGTCTGGTGAGTGCGAAGACGATTTTGAATTGGGCTTGCGCTCTAACCTCGACAGCACCCGCGCATTGTTAGACGCCCTTCGCAAGCGCACAGAGGGTGGTGCTAAGCCTACGCGCTTGGTATTTTCAAGTTCTGTTGCTGTGTTTGGTCCTGACGATGCGTATCCAATGCCTGCTGTCATTGCCGACGACACCTTGCCAACACCACAAACGTCGTACGGTATTCAAAAACATATTTGTGAACACTTGATTGCCGACTACACCCGCAAAGGCTATATCGATGGCCGCAGCGCACGCTTGATGACGGTGACTGTGCGTCCTGGCAAACCCAATGGTGCAGCGTCTTCGTTTTTCAGCGGCATCATTCGTGAGCCCTTAGCAGGAATTCCTTCCGTCTGTCCTGTGTCGCCTGATGTCTTGCACCCCATGGCGTCACCCCGCTCCACCATTGACAGCTTGATCAAAGTGTATGAATGCACACGCGAAGCCTATGGCGGTCGTACTGCATTGAACTTGCCAGGTCTCGACGTCACCGTACAAGAAATGCTTGATGCCTTGGAGCGTGTTGCAGGTCCTAAGGTACGTGCATTGGTAACGTTCCAACGGGACGAACGCATCGCAGGCATTGTGTCGCGTTGGGCTAAGGGCTCAAGCTCGAAACGCGCCAACAGCTTGGGGCTGTTTCCTGAAAAATCTTTTGACGACATCATTCGCCAATACATCGCCGACTGTGAAGCCGGCCCTAATGCAGCAACCGCTTTGAAAGGCATGCAATGAACACCATTGATTTAAAAGGCCGCGTAGCGGTGATCACCGGCGGCGCACAAGGTATTGGCTACGCAACCAGCGAGCGCATGTTGCGCTCTGGCGCCAGCGTGGTGATGTGGGATATCGATGCTGCCAAGTTAGAAGAAGCCAAAGCATCGTTGGGCAAACTCGGTAAGGTCAGCGGTTACGTGGTCGAACTCACCTCGGATGCCGCAGTGGGCGCTACCACCGCACAAACTATCAAAGACAGCGGACACATCGACATCTTGGTGAACAACGCTGGCATTACCGGTGGCAACGGCACAACATGGGACTTAGACCCTGAAGTGTGGAAGCGCGTCATCGATGTGAATTTGATGGGTCCGTATTACACCTGCCGCCACGTCACACCACATATGGTGTCGCGCGGTTGGGGTCGCATTGTGAATATCGCGTCTGTTGCTGGTAAAGAGGGCAACCCCAACGCCAGCCATTACAGCGCTTCCAAAGCAGGCGTGATTGCGTTGACCAAATCACTGGCCAAAGAAGTCGCGACAAAAGGCGTGTTGGTTAACGCGGTAGCACCCGCTGCGGCCAAGACAGCGATGTTTGCCACCATGGCGCAAACGCATATCGATTACATGCTCAGCAAAATCCCCATGGGGCGTTTTGTAGAGGTCGATGAAATCGCGGCGATGGTCAGCTGGTTATCCAGCGAAGACTGCTCTTTTACTACTGGCTCGGTATTTGATATTACGGGCGGTCGTTCGACGTATTAAGTTCAGGGGAGCTTTGGCAATGGCAAAGCGCCATCTCCCGGTATCGGTGTGCGATCGACGTTGAGCGTCATCGCCACCAATACGTAATAGCCATTGACGGCGATCAAGTCCATGACACCTTGTTCGCCAAATCTTTGCACCGCAGCTTGGTAGGTCCCATCGCTCACGCGTTTGAGCGTATGCAACTCTTGGCAAAAGTTATAGACGATAGCCTCATCTGCTGGCATGTTGTCAGGACGCTTGCCTACGGATACTGCTTGCGCAATCGCCGGGTCCAGCCCCGCTTGCAAGGCCAAGCGGTGGTGGGCAAACCATTCGTATTGCGCATTCCATTGGCGCGCAGTGATCAATATCGCAAACTCATTTAGCTTGGCCCCCAGCGTGCTTTTAAAGCGAATATAGGTACCCACTTGCTGTAAGTGCTCGCCTAATTCAGGACTCCTTAAAAACACATTGAAAGGACTGCCCAAAGTTCCGTTGTTGCTATTGGCAGCAGACCCTGCAACCGATGCGCGTGGGCCTGAGCGAATGCTTTGCGCTAAGGTGCGCTGCGCTGGCGTCATCTCTTCTTGTGTAAGTATTTTGAAGCGCCGATCACCCTCTTGGGCGTTTGCGCTGCCATGCGCAAACACTAAGGTACACAGGAAAAGTATTTCAAACATCTTGCGCATGGTGTCTCCTAGATATGTTTTATAGACTTAACTATCTTCGCTAAACCCAAGCTGGCTTGTCACGCACGAGACGGATTAAAACCCCAAGCCTAAATGCAAAGGCAAATACACTGCCATGCCACCGATGATGGTGAGCAGCACATCACGTTTAGCAAAATAAATCAGTACGCCTGCCGCCGCCGCAAACAAGCGTGCGTCTTGCCAAGTAGTGATCAGCACACCTTGGCTCATCACAATTTCTGGCACGACTACGGCAGACAAAGCAGCAATCGGCGCATATTGCAAACCTCTTTGTGCCCAATGGGGGAGTTGCCAATCCTGGTTCGATAAAAAGAAAAAACTGCGCGCCACTACTGTTACCACGCTCAAGCCAACGATCACGCCAAACATCCAAAGATCATCATGGCTCATGCTGGCTTTCCTTGGATATGCGGCTTGATGCGCTCAAGACTCAAACACAAAATAACCGCAGCAGCGATGGCGATCACGATATTGAGTTTCAACGGCAAGGCATAGGCGATGACTGCAGCGACTCCCGCCACCGCAGAAGACACCATGCGCAATCGCGTACTAGCCAATGAACATTGGATTCCCAACAAACACAAAATGCCGGCAAAGCCCAAACCCCAACTTGGCGGGATAAAGTTGGCCAAGGCAATTCCGAGCAAACTAGCCACCATCCAACTGCCCCAGTTCAAGCAATCATTGCCTGCTAGGTAAGCTTCTTGGGTTAATCGTTCCTCAGGTGTTTTGCCGGGTTGGTGAAAGCGCTTGGTAAACAACACATAGCTGATATCCGCGGTGACATAACCATGCAGCAAACGCTCCCATCGTGGCAAATGGATGAGATACGGGCGCAAATGCAAACTAAATACGACAAAGCGCAAATTCACGCAAAAACCAGTGACCAAAATCACCCATGCAGGTGCGCCTGCCACGATCAGCGGTATAGCTGCTAACTGTGAACTTCCTGCAAACACCAACAAGGTCATAGCGATAGAAGCCCACAAGCCCATTCCGGCTTTCACCATAGACACGCCCGTCATCAAACCCCATGCGGCAATACCTAAGGCTTGTGGTGCAAGCTCGCGCATGCCTACTTTGAATTCAGGGTGCCTATAGAGCTTGGGGGCCAAGAACATCATGGTGTGGTGCCTTGGCAAACCGATCCCACGGCAATATCAAAGCCTCTTAAAAACTCGGCCGCAGGCAACCGCTTGCCTCCGGCTTTTTGTAATTCGGTGATGCACAAGACACCTTCGCCGCAAGCAATACATACACCGCTATCATCAGCGCTCAAGACAGTTCCAGGGGCATTCGTTGTAGGTTTGGTATCTGTATCGCCATCTGTAACAGCGTACGCACCCCAAACCTTAATAACCTCAGCATTGGCGTGAAAGCTCGCCACGGGAAATGCATTGAATGCCCGAATGCGTTGCGCAAGTTGCTTGGCGTTTAATCGCCAATCCAACGCAGCTTCGTGTTTTTCAATTTTGTGCGCGTAAGTGATGCCCTCCGCTGGTTGCGGGGTACGTACCAATTTATTTGCTTGGGCATCCGCAAGCGTTTGCACAATCAGCGCGCCGCCTAAGTCAGCCAATTTGTCATGCAAGCTCGCAGTGGTGTCTTGTGGCGCAATCTCTATTTGCTGGGCTAGCAACATATCGCCTGTATCCAAACCGGCATCCATTTGCATGATGACGACACCTGTATTTTTGTCGCCTGCTTCAATAGCGCGGTGAATTGGCGCCGCACCGCGCCAGCGTGGCAACAAGGAAGCGTGGATATTCAAGCAACCCAAGCGTGGCATATCTAACACCCACTGCGGCAATAGCAAACCATAGGCTGCGACCACCATCACATCAGCTTGTGCCATTTGTAAAAACTTTTGCGCGGCTAATGCATCGTCTGGATATTTACCGTCTAGACGCAAACTGCGTGGTTGCTCCACTGCAATATGGTGTTGCAGGGCCAATGCTTTGACAGCGGAGGCCTGCAACTTCATGCCTCTTCCGGCAGGACGGTCTGGTTGCGTCAACACGCCACAAATGGTGTGGCCTGCTTGGATGAGGTGTTGCAGCGCAACTGCAGCAAATTCGGGCGTGCCGGCAAACAGAATGCGCATGCGGTATTTCTCGCTTTATTCGCCGTCGCGCAAAGCTTTGAGTAACTTGGTTTTGATACGGCCTCGCTTCAGAACAGACAGGTATTCCACGAACACTTTGCCCATGAGGTGATCCAGCTCGTGTTGCACGCACACGGCCAACAGGCCATCCGCTTCAATTTCTTGGTGCTTGCCATCGGCATCTTGGGCGGTTACTTTGATAGCGGTAGCGCGCTCAACACCGTCATAAATCCCTGGTACCGACAAACAACCCTCTTCTCCTTTGATGCGCTCCGGGCTCATCCAGGTGATGGTTGGATTGATGAGCACGATGGGCTCATTGCGATTTTCAGATACGTCCATCACCACCACCCGTTCATGCACATTGACTTGCGTCGCAGCCAAGCCAATGCCATTGGCGTCGTACATGGTCTCTAGCATGTCTGCGACGAGTGTGCGAATGCGCGCATCAATCTCTTGGACGGGCTTTGCCACGGTCTGTAATTTAGGGTCTGGGTATCGAAGAATGTCTAACTTTGCCATGTCTAGATTGTCGTTACTTTAAAAGTTTGTGACTAACGCATAAGTCTACCCGCCCGTGGAAATTCCACAATCTTTGGCTTTGAATAGGACCACTATGCAGATGGATGAACTAGAGTTGCGCGCTTGGCTACGTTTACTGCTAACGCCTGGTATCGGAAACGAATCGGCTCGGCGATTGTTGGCACACTTTGGCAGTGTTCGAGGCGTCTTTGAAGCTTCCGACTTGCAATTGACGCAGGTGGTGTCTCGCACGCAGGTCGAGTCCTTACGCCATCCTCCCGCATTGCTGGATGCGCATTGCGCGCGAACGCTGCTATGGCTGTCCGTCCAACCCCAAGCCTTGCATGCACAACGTGCCATCTGGCCTCTGGGACATCCCGATTACCCCGAAGCACTCCTGCACCTAACAGACCCACCTTTGTTACTTTTTCTAGAAGGACAAATTCATCTATCTCTCGGTCCTGCTGTCTCTGTTGTAGGCAGTCGAAATCCCACGCCCCAAGGTCGGCAAACCGCTATGCAATTTGGCCGCGCGCTTGCTAAGACGGGAATATGCGTTGTGTCGGGTATGGCTTTGGGCATCGACGGGGCATCGCACCAAGGTGCGCTGCAATCTCTGTCACCGCATGGTGCGTCTTCATTTCCCGCCATGCCACGAGCAGACAGTCCATCACCCATGTATTGGACAACCGTTGGCGTAGTAGGAACAGGCTTAGATCAGATCTATCCAAGACACCACCGTGCTTTAGCGCAAGAGGTCATTGCGCATGGCGTATTGATGAGCGAGTACCCATTAGGCACACCGCCATTAGCGGCAAATTTTCCACAACGCAACCGATTGATCGCAGCATTGGGGCTTGGAACATTGGTCGTAGAAGCTGCCATGCGATCTGGCTCGCTCATTACGGCGCGCATGGCACTCGATATAGGGCGTGAGGTGATGGCAGTCCCTGGTTCAATCCATGCCATGCAATCGCACGGATGCCATTGGTTGATCCGCCAAGGAGCAAAACTGGTAGAGAACGTACAAGATATTTTGGAAGAATTGCATATCCAAACAGCGACCGATAAGCAGCATAGTCCTGCTTCTGGTGGTGCAGAAGCACCCACGCCATTGCACGCTGTCTTAGACCATATGGGTTTTACGCCCATTAGCTTGGATGCTTTGCAAACGCATTGCCATTTAGAAACATCTGCGCTGCAATCAGAGTTGCTAAGTTTGGAGCTGGACGGTTTTGTAGCGCGCCTGCCTGGTGGCATGTTTCAGAGGCTTGGCCCAGCACCTTAAAAACCATGTATATTGGGGGCAATGTTTGAAGTACTCGTGTTTGTTTACGAAAACTACTGGCGCGGTGATGCGTGCCCGCAATTGCATCTCTTGGGACGCAAACTCAGCGCCGTCGGCTTTGAGATGGAAGACATCCAACAAGCCTTGCAATGGTTGGATGGCCTCAACATCGCTTCACACCAAACTAAGCTCATTGACATTCGTCAATCGACGCCCAAACAACACTCCCAGTCGCCCGAAAGCCTTCGCGTTTACTCCGTTGCAGAGCAAAGCCATTTAGGCGCCGCATGCTTAGGGTTTATTCAGTTTCTTGAATCTGCAGAGGTGCTCTCGCCCCATATGCGCGAGATAGTGCTTGACCGCGCAATGGCAGTACCCGGACACCCCATGTCATTGGACGATTTAAAAATCATCGTTTTGATGGTGTACTGGAGTGTGGGCTTAGAGCCAGATGCGCTCGTCTTAGACGAGCTGTGCGACGACGACGATAGAGTCGCGCACTAGTTACCTTATTTTTTCGTTAGGAGTTAGCCACTGGTAGTGGCTTAAACGACAGCACCAGAGTTGGGGTCATCCGAGTCGCCCTCAACTTTCACCACTTGGCCCTTGATCAAGTCTTCACGCTGAATACCTAGCCACATCGCAATCGCAGCGGCCACAAATACAGACGAATAAATACCAAAGCAAATACCGATGGTGAGCGCCAAGGCAAAGTAATGCAAAGTAGCGCCGCCAAACAACAGCATCGAGAGCACCATCAACTGCGTACAACCGTGGGTGATGATGGTGCGGCTAATCGTGGCAGTGATCGCGTTGTCGATAATTTCCACCGTTTGCATTTTGCGGAACCGGCGGAAGTTCTCGCGGATACGGTCAAAAATCACAACAGACTCGTTCACCGAGTAACCCAGCACAGCCAACACAGCGGCCAAGACTGGCAGTGAAAACTCCCACTGGAAGAACGCAAAGAATCCCAGGATGATGACGACGTCGTGCAAGTTCGCGATGATGGCTGCGACAGCAAACTTCCACTCAAACCGAATGGCTAAATAAATCATGATGCCGACGACTACAAAAGCCAGGGCTTTCAAACCATCAATCGCCAACTCGTCGCCCACTTGAGGGCCGACAAACTCCGTGCGGCGTAACTGGATATTGGCATCCGTTTCTTTTAAAGCAGATAGCACTTGTTCGCTTTGTTGCGCAGAACTTTGCCCTTTGGCCGCAGGCATACGGATCATCACATCGCGTGCAGTACCAAAGTTTTGTACTTGCACGTCGTTGAAGCCGAGTTTGGCGATTTGCGTGCGCACCACATTGAGATCGGCCGCTTGGGAGTAGCTGACTTCCATCAAGGTGCCGCCAGTGAACTCCACTGACAAATGCAAGCCACGGCTGAACAAAAAGAACACTGCCGCCACAAACGTGATGAATGAAATGGCATTGAACGCAACCGCGTTCTTCATGAACGGTATGTCTTTGCGGATCTTAAAAAATTCCATGGCGCAGAGTTCTTTCTAACGGTTGGCGCTTATGCGCGCCATACGGTGCCAATCGACACGCTTTGTAATTTCTTTTGACGGCCATACCAAAGGTTGACCAAGCCACGTGAGAAGAACACGGCAGAGAACATGCTGGTCAAAATGCCCAAGCAATGCACCACCGCAAACCCACGCACGGGGCCGGAACCAAAGGCAAGCAACGCCAAGCCGGCAATCAAAGTGGTGACGTTGGAATCCAAAATCGTGGCCCATGCGCGGTCATAGCCTGCATGGATTGCCGATTGGGGTGAGGCACCGTTGCGCAATTCTTCACGCACACGCTCGTTGATCAGCACGTTGGCATCAATCGCCATACCGAGTACCAAGGCCATCGCCGCCATGCCGGGCAATGTCAACGTGGCTTGCAACATGGAGAGCACTGCCACCAACAACAACAAGTTCACGGCAAGCGCTACGCTAGAGATCACGCCAAACAGCATGTAATACACACACATAAAAGCGGTGACGGCGACAAAACCCCAAGTCACGCTGTTAAAGCCTTTGGCAATATTTTCTGCGCCCAAGCTGGGGCCAATCGTGCGCTCTTCGATGATTTCCATCGGTGCAGCCAATGAACCTGCACGCAGCAACAAGGCAGTGTCATTGGCTTCGACCGTGGTCATGCGACCAGAAATTTGTACACGTCCGCCACCGATTTCCGAGCGGATCACAGGCGCTGTCACCACTTCACCCTTGCCTTTTTCAAACAACAGAATCGCCATACGCTTGCCCACACTCTCTCGCGTCACGTCTTTAAAAATACGTGCGCCTTTGGCGTCAAGGGTTAGATGAACAGCAGCTTCTTGGTTCTGCGTGTCAAAGCCAGGTTGCGCATCGGTCAGGTTCTCGCCCGTCAAGATGACTTGTTTTTTCACAATCACCGCTTGGCCATTGCGCTCTAAGAAACGCTCGGTACCAAAGGGCACTACGCCATTGCTGTTTTCCGCGCTGCGCGCTTCGGCGCTGTCATCGACCATGCGGATCTCAAGCGTTGCGGTGCGCCCCAAAATATCTTTGGCCTTAGCGGTGTCTTGCACGCCAGGCAATTGCACCACGATACGGTCCGTGCCTTGTTGTTGAATCACAGGTTCAGCCACGCCGAGTTCGTTGATGCGATTGTGCAAAGTGGTGATGTTTTGTTTGATTGCCTGCTCTTGCACACGGCGCGATGCCAATGGGTTGATCGTTGCCATGAGTTTGAATTCGGCACCATCAGGGGCTGAGGTCATTTGCAAATCAGCAAATTGCTCCTGGATGACGCGTTGCGCAGACTCTAAGGTGGGCATATCGCGGAAACGCACTTCGATTTTTTGTCCATCACGGCTAATACCGCTGTGGCGCACATTTTTTTCACGCAAGGTGCTGCGGATGTCACCGGCTAACGATTCCGCTTTTTTGTTCAAAGCCGCAGGCATATCGACTTGCAACATAAAGTGTACGCCGCCGCGTAAGTCCAAACCCAAATACATAGGCGCCGCATGCATGGCGGATAACCAAGCGGGTGAACGCGCTAGTAGGTTGAGCGCGACCACATAAGAAGGGTCATTGGCGTCCGGTACCAGAGCGTGTTGGATAGCGTCCTTAGCCTTGATTTGCGCGTCGGTGCTGTCAAACCGGACCTTCAACGAACCGCCCTCAAGCGCCAGCAATTCAGGCGTGAGACCTGCCGTTTTTAGCGCAGACTCCACGCGCTCTTGCACACCCAGATCGACCTTCGCAGTAGCTTTGGCGGCAGAGATCTGCACCGCAGGCGCCTCGCCGTAGAAATTAGGCAGCGTATAAAAAGCGCCAATCAACAACGCGATCACTAGGACCACATACTTCCAAATTGCGTAACGGTTCATGGCGAATTCGCGTGGGATGCGCGCAGGCTAATAAGAAAAGTCGCTTACTTGAGCGAGCCTTTTGGCAACACTTGCACCACCGCATGGCGTTGCAGCTGAACTTCCACGCCAGAAGCAATCTCAAGCGTCAAAGTGCCTTCGTCCAAATGTGTGACCTTGCCGAGTAAACCGCCAGCAGTGGCAATTTCATCACCTTTAGCGATGGCGTCGATCATGGCTTTGTGTTCTTTTTGGCGCTTCATTTGTGGGCGAATCATCACAAAGTACAGCACGACAAACATCAATATCAAAGGCAACATGCCAGTGAGAGAGGACATCACATCACCGCCAGCGCCAGCGGCCGGTGCAGTTTGGGCAAAAGCAGAAGAAATCAACACGTTTGTGGCTCCAAAAAATTAACGCCACACAGAAGCAACACGCACCTGAATGGACAACTCGCCATTGTATGCGGGCGCGTCAAGGCCTT
>CANBZB010000026.1 GCA_947373745.1 Burkholderiales bacterium
GTTCTTTCTCTTTCAGCTTGGCTTTTTTCTCTTCTTCTTTTTTGAGTAATTCTTTTTTCAATCTTTCGGCCTCAAGCGCTTCTTGTTTCTTTTTTTCCTCTTCTAATTGCTTTTTACGTTTTGCCAATGCGATATCGGCATCTACGTTTGATGTAGGCACAGGTGGGGGCTTTACTATTTCTTTGGGCGCGGGAGGGGGCGGCGGCGGCGGAGGTGGCGGTTCAATCTCAACAGGCTTAGGCGCAACAGCCATGGGAATAGCTGCCCACAGCTCCGCCTCGACGGACAAGCTGTTGTCTTGCTTCCATTGAATGCCCGCGGTTAAAGCGACCATCAGCAAGAAGTGGACAAGCAACGCAAGACCGAGCGAGCGACCCGTGCCCGGAGGAGGTGGGGGCGCAAACTCGAGATACGCGGGTGTTGCAGTCATCAGTCAGTAAGTTGCACAGACAAACCTACGCGGGCAATGCCAGCGCGTTGCAAGGTGTCCATGGCTTTGACAACAGTTTCATATTTGATGGTTCTATCAGCCGATATCACCACAGGTGCATCGGTTGAATTGGCTGTCAGTTCGCGAACATCCCGCGCTAAATTAGCCATGGAACTGGGAAGAGATGAAGTCACGGCGCCCGTACTCTTAACGGTTATTTTTTCATCTTTGCTGATTTCAATCTGCACAACCTGCGTAGGCACGTTGGAGGCCTTGCCCACAGTGGGTAGGTCAATGACGCTAGGAGAAATCAAAGGGGCTGTGACCATGAAAATAATCAACAAGACCAGCATCACGTCGATAAACGGCACCATATTGATATCGTTCATAGCGCGGCGACCTTTGCGGCCTGAGCGCGGAGAAATAGAAGCCATAAGGTAGCCCCTTGCTTAATGGCCCGAAGGGCTCGCGCTCACATTGCGCTGCAAGATATTAGAAAACTCTTCAATAAAAGTTTCTAATTTGTTGGAGATGCGATCAATATCGCGTGCAAAGCGGTTGTAGGCCAATACTGCGGGAATCGCAGCGAACAAACCTATCGCAGTTGCCACCAGTGCCTCTGCAATGCCAGGCGCTACTTTGGCGAGGGTGACTTGCTGCATGCTGGCCAAACCCGTAAAGGCGTGCATGATGCCCCACACCGTACCGAACAAACCCACGTAGGGAGAAACTGAACCCACAGACGCTAAGAAAGAGAGGTTGGATTCAATCGCATCCATCTCGCGTTGGTAGCTTGCACGCATAGCGCGTCGTGCACCGTCCATCAGCATGCTGGTGTCGTTGATGCGGCGTTCGCGCAGTTTTTGGTATTCGCGCATGCCACTGGCAAAAATACGCTCCATAGGACCAGAGAGTTTGGCGTTTTGAGCCGCCGCCGCAAACAATTCGTTCAAGCTGGCGCCAGACCAGAAGTCGCGCTCGAAGGTTTCGTTCAAATCTTTGATGCGTCCAATCGCGATGATCTTGCGAAAAATAGCCGTCCAGCTCGCAATCGAGACCATCAACAAAATGGCCACAACAGCTTGCACGACCCAACTCGCGTTGAGCAACAAATGGATGATGGAGAAATCTTGATTCATAGCAGTCGTTCTAGTACGGAAGAGGGAATTCTCGCAGGCTTTAAATCCTGAACATGCACCCATCCAATGCGGATGGTGCCTTCGCAAAGCAGTTGTTCATCGCGCCAAGCCAGTTGCTTAATCGTCAAACTGGCGCGTCCACTGGTTTGTAATTGCGCGGTGATGCGAAGTAAGTCATCCAATTTTGCACTTTGCAAATATTTGACATGGGTTTCGCTAACTACAAACATGCCACCAGTTTCTTCGCGCAAAGAATGCTGACCAATTCCTAAAGCACGCAGCCATTCGGTGCGAGCCCGTTCAAAGAACTTGAGGTAATTGGCGTAAAACACGATGCCGCCAGCATCTGTATCTTCCCAGTACACGCGCACAGCGTGTTCAAACACTTGGGGTGTCATGCCGCAGGGGTAGGCGTTGCTGCTTCAGAACGACGATCAGATTGCACTTCGGTACTGCGTAATCTCGGCGCCAAGCTATTTAGTACGGCATTGACGTATTTATGGCCATCTGTGCCACCAAAGGATTTTGCAAGTTCAATATATTCGTTGAGGACAACGCGCCAAGGCACGTCTATGCAATGCTGAAACTCGTAAACCCCCATCCACATGACGGCGTGTTCGATGGGCGATATTTCTTCGAGTTTGCGGTCTAACAAAGGCGTGATGAGTGCGTCGAGCGCCGTGCGGTGTTCAATACAGCCGTAAAGCAGAGCGTCGTAGTGCACCGAATCAGATTTGTGAAAGCCGCTTAAATCGCGGGTAAAGACATCGATCTCTGAGGCTTCGTTGCGTCCCACTAAATATTGGTACAAACCCTGTAAGGCAAACTCACGTGCACGGCTACGTCCAGATTTGGAGGCGCTTTTGCGCACGGGTTTGGAGTCGACGCTCATGCCAATTGCTCCAGCAACAAGGCCATTTCAACTGCGACGCGTGCGGCGTCACGGCCCTTTTCGGTTTGCCGCGCAACTGCTTGGGCCATGTCTTCGGTGGTCAAGATAGCGTTCGCAACAGGCACATGGAAATCCATGCTGACACGCGTCACGCCCGCTCCTGACTCATTGGCCACCAGCTCAAAGTGGTAGGTTTCGCCACGAATGATGCAACCCAAAGCAATCAATGCGTTGTAGGGTTCTGGTTCTTCAATATGGGCCAGAGCTTGAAGTGCCAAAGGTATTTCTAATGCACCAGGCACATACACATGGGTAATGCGTTCTTGTTTGACGCCCATTGCGGCCAATTCGGCCAAACAGGCGTGCGCCAGTGCGTTCGTGATGTCGGGGTTGAAGCGCGCTTGCACGATGCCCACTTTGAGCGAGCTACCGTCTAATTGGCTAGAAGGGGATTGGGAGTTGGGTGTGAACATATGCTTTTATTCTTTGCTGACGTAGCCAGTGATTTCGAGTCCGTAACCAGCCATGCTGGGCATGCGTCGTGGGTTGCCTAGGAGGCGCATTTTTTGCACGCCGCAGTCGCGCAAAATTTGTGCGCCTACTCCGTAGCTGCGTAAATCCATGCGACCACGTTCTGGTGCATGGGCTGATCGTGCGGTACCGTCAAACTGGGAGAGGAGTTGCGCGCCACTTTCACCGCAATTGAGTAACACGATGACACCCGCACCTTCTTTGGCGATACGGCGCATAGCAGCGTCAAGTCCCCATGAATGCATGATGCGGTCGGGTTCTAGTGCGTCCAGCACCGACAGAGGTTCATGGACGCGGGCAAGTACTGCATGGTTTTTGTCCCATTGGCCTTGGATGAGTGCCAGATGCACTGCGCCACTCGTACTGTCTTGGTAGGCGACGGCTTTGAATTCACCGTGCGCGGTTTGCATGGGACGCGCGCTAATGGCGTTGACCAAAGATTCTGTGCGGCTGCGGTGTTCGATCAAATCGGCAATCGTGCCGATCTTCAAACCATGTTCGGCGGCAAATGTTTGCAAATCATGCAGTCGTGCCATCGTGCCGTCGTCATTCATGATTTCGCAAATGACCGCAGAAGGTGAGCAACCTGCCATGGCGGCCAAATCACAACCGGCTTCGGTGTGACCAGCGCGCATCAAGACCCCACCATCGACCGCTTGCAAGGGAAAGACGTGACCGGGCTGAACCAAATCGCTGGCTTGGGTAGATTTGCCGACGGCTACTTGGATTGTGCGGGCGCGGTCTGCCGCAGAAATGCCGGTGGTCACGCCCTCAGCAGCTTCGATCGACACAGTAAAGGCCGTGCTGTAGACCGTTCCGTTTTGTGCTGCCATCGGTGGGAGTTTGAGGAACTCGCAACGCTCGCGTGTCAAGGTGAGGCATATCAAGCCGCGGCCAAAACGGGCCATGAAGTTAACGGCTTCGGGCGTGACATGGTCACTCGCAAGCACCAAGTCACCTTCGTTTTCGCGGTCTTCTTCGTCCACCAAAATGACCATGCGCCCAGCTTTGAGTTCAGCGACGATTTCCTCTACGGGAGAAATGACAGCGGGCGTTTTGGGTACGAGTTGTAAGGGGTTGGACATATGAAGCTTTCAAACAGCAGGGTTTGTTTCGAGCAATTTTTCAACATGCAGCATGCGTTCTACGTAGCGTGCCACGGTGTCAATTTCCAAATTGACGGCGCTTCCGGTCTTCAAGCTGCCTAAGGCGGTGTTCTCCACCGTGTGGGGAATCAGGTTGATACTGATTTCGGAATTTTGTAGAGCGCCACTGTCTTGGTGGTCCTGAACGTGGTTCACCGTCAGACTCACACCATTGACCGTGATTGATCCTTTGTACGCCAAGTATTTGGCCAACGCCACAGGCGCTGCAATTCGTAATTCCCAACTCTCGCCCACTTGGGCAAAGTGGCTTACGTGACCAATGCCGTCAACATGGCCCGAGACAATGTGTCCGCCGAGGCGATCGTTGGCGCGCAGGGCTTTTTCTAAGTTGACGCTGCCAAGTTCGGTCAGGCCGCTGGTGCGTGCCAATGATTCAGCTGAAATGTCGATGGTGAATTGGTGGGTCAGGATGTCAAAACTAGTGACCGTCATGCATGCGCCGTTCAATGCGATGCTGTCCCCTAAGCCCACGTCGGACAGGTACCCGGCAGGTGCCTGGATAGTCAGGCGTTTGCCGTGTTGAAAAGAGCTTCCCAGGTCGTGAACAGCGGTGATGCGCCCCACGCCGGTAATAATTCCGGTGAACATCTGTGTATTTTGGCAGGTTTCTTGTAGTGGCTGAGTTCGTTGGGGCCTATTGGCCTTGAATGTGTGCAATGAGTCGAATATCGACCCCGATAGGCGTGACGTTTTGAATATCGAGTTTCAATCCTTGTGAAAGTGAGTCAAAGGGCCCGAGGTTTGCGATTCCCATTCCTTGGCCGATTAATAGCGGGGCAAGATAGACCAATAATTCGTCGACCACGCCATCACGTAGAAGTGAGCCGTTGAGTTTGTAGCCCGCCTCGATATGGACTTCGTTGATAGACCTTTTGCCTAGATCTTGGCGCATGGCACGTAAATCGACCTTGCCTTGCGCGTTGGGCACACATGTCACACGTGCGCCCTTGGCCTCTAAGGCAGTTTGGCGATCAGCCGCTTGGCTGGCGCAGTAGATCCAAACCTCGCGTTCGGTTTGCCATAGTTTGGCGTTTAGAGGGGTTTCTAGTTTGCTGTCAACAATTACCAAGGTGGGTTGGCGAGGGGTGTCGATATCGCGCACATTGAGATGGGGGTCGTCCTCTAGCACCGTACCGATACCCGTGAGCACGGCACATGCGCGTGCGCGCCATGCATGGCCGTCTTGTCTGGCGGCTTCTGAGGTGATCCACTGGCTTACGCCATTGCTAAGCGCGGTTTGTCCGTCAAGAGATGCCGCCACTTTGAGCCTCATCCATGGAACGCCTGTAGTCATGCGTTTAAAAAAACCTTGGTTCAGTGACCGCGCTTTGTCTTCTAAAACTCCGACATCCACCAGCATCCCGGACTGGCGTAAGCGCGCGATCCCGCTACCACTGACTTGCGGATTGGGGTCTTGGACGGCCACCACCACACGTGCCAAACCTGCTTGGATTAGCGCATCGCAACAAGGACCTGTGCGCCCTTGGTGGCTACAGGGCTCCAAGGAAACGTAGGCGATAGCGCCTGCCACATCGAGACCCCGTTGCTTAGCATCTTGTAACGCCATGATTTCCGCATGCGCTTGACCCGCGGCTTGGGTATGCCCAGCGCCTAACAAAACGCCTTGGTCGCTGATGATGACGCAGCCCACCCGGGGATTGGGGCTGGTAATGCACATCGCCTTTTCAGCCCAAGATAGGGCAAGCGACATCCAGTGGATATCTGATTCTGTTGGGGGCATTCCCGGATTATCCAATGCGGTTGTCATACCAGTAGTTTTCGGCTGTGCCATTGGCCAATCAGAGCTTTGTCGGTCGCAGGAGACCAAATAGCCTGCATGACTAAGGTGTTGGGCAAGAGCTTGTAGGGAGCGGATACCCAACTGGATGGGGCCTCTTTCACGAGTACTGTGATGCGATAAATGAAGGCTGATTTAGCCTCTGTAAGCAAACTCGAACTTGCTTGCTCGGACGCTCTTGCATCCAGCCAGACCTCAATCCAGTAAAAAGCAGAGACGTCACTACTGGGTAAATCTGCCACGCTTACAGGCTGTGACTGCCCTAGCAAACTATGCCACTGCTCAGCTTTTAAATTACTCAGCGTTTTAGGCGCACAAATGCCAGTCAGGCACATGGCGGCACCTAGACGCAATTGGAGTTTGTCGCGCTCTTGGGCAGTGGTTGGGAAAAATGCATGTGTTTGTGCGTCTGTCCCTGCAACGTGACGCAGGGTGGTGGCAGTGTCTGCGGTTGCGCTTGACAACTTGCTCTCCCCGAAGATGTCTTGCAACACCAAAGGCAGCACTCCCTCGGCAATTTCTTGGTTGCGGATTTGCAGGGCATGCACGTTCAGCAGCTGCTGATTGACCCATTGCACGCGCCAAACAGTTGCGCAGGCCAAACTGGTGAGCGCCAAAATGCCCAAAATGGCGGGCAAGGCGAATCCGCATCGGTTGCTTTTAGCCATAAGCACCTACATAAGCACTCAAACGATTGCGCAAAACTATGACTTGACGAAAAACCTGTCGCAACTTTCCGTCCGCTGAAATAGTTTCACCATTGCACCCCCTGGTAGTGGACAACGAGCCCCTCATACCGACCAATTGCATACTGGTGGCCAAGCGCAAACACACCTCTATTGCCACGATTTGCGCTTGTCCAAATAGCTCGGATGCATGGACCCACTGCAGTGTGTGGAGTGTCGGATTGATTTGCGCAAAACGTGTTTGCACATCTTCCACGCCCTCGGCCAAGGCTTGGTAGCTGCTACCTGCAGCATTGATGTCTTTGCAAGTCAACTCTTTGTTAGTGCTGCGCTTAAAGCTGTTGCTAACCAAGGTGCTTGCGCTGGCGCTGGAGTTGCCTTGGCAGTCAGAAGGGTCTGCACCGGCCCAATGCGATAGAACCAAACCCTCGTTCGGGTAGCTCGTGCTCGGGTAGGGGGGCGAGAGCATTGCGAGGTTGTCTGTTGCAGGGACAAGATAGGCCGCACCATCTAGTTCGGCTTGCCTGCGAATAGACCGCAGGGCAACTTGCGCATTTTGGTAAAGCGCGTCTGTGGCAATGATAGAAAGCCAAGATTGCCGGCAGACTTGGTAGACGCTTAAACCGATGGCGACCACCAAGCTGCTGAGCCCTAGCCCAATCAGCAACTCGGTTAAAGAGTAGCCATTGCTGTTGCTGTTAGCGCCTAAGGCTTGGGGGAAAAGCATCGAGATGGAACGCGCCATTTTTATAGCCTTACCGACACATTCCAGCATTGCATGCGTGCGGGGCATGCAACGCTGTCGGCCGTCGGCTTATTAGACGGCCATCCGATACTGATGCGCCACCATCCCGCCAGTCCTGGCAGGGGGTAAACCGATGCATCACCTTTTGGAAGCTGCGCACGCAAAGCCTGTTGCCACTGGGCGATATCCCACTGCGCCAATTGCGACCAAGTGCAGGCGCTGGCATAACAGTCTTGTCTGGATTGACGGGGCTCTCCCCATCCCAATGCATAAAGCGCACTTTGAGACGCGTTGATTCGCATCCGATCAACCAAGTCACTGGCCAAACCCATGGCTACGAATTGGTAGACCTGTTGCTGTTGGCGCAACGTGGCTTGTTGTTGCCACCATAAAACACCTAACGCGCCAGCGCTAACCACCAGTAATGCGGCAATCGCTTCCAGCATGGCCAGCCCAATACAGGCATGGTGGGAAATGAAGCGGGCGGTTAACTGCATGTGGCGGCCTCTACCCAACGGATACGCCCCGCACTGTTGATGCACAAAGAACGGGTGAAGTTGACGCCAGCAACCCGCGACAGCACTGTCCATCGGTCACCAATAGCACCTAAATCGCCTTGTGCGGAAATGAAAAAGTCAGTGCTTTTTGCGAATATGACTTGCACCGACGCGTCTAAAGACGTGGTGCTGATAACTTGTGCTGAGCCCAAACTGCTTCCAACGGTGCTGAGTTGCCAACCACAACTCCAGTCGGTGGCACTTGCACTTGGCTGGGCGCAAACTGAAAGTCGACGCATTTGCAAACGCTGCCCCCATTGCAAGGCGCGCACTCTAGCAATTTGCAAGTCGTTAAAGAGTTGCTGGCGCACGCTGTCAATGCGCGCGCGTTCTTGCCAACGCCAAACGCTGGGCAGAGCAAAGCCCAGTAAAAGGATGGAAATACACAGGCACACCGTCAACTCCACCAAAGTAAAGCCATACATGGGAAGCTTTGGTAGTGCAGGATTGAAACGCGCCATAAACAAAAAACCTAGCAAGTGCATATGCGCATGCTAGGTCGTCGTGGCTAAAAGTGTGTAAGCCGTACTTACAAATTATTTGCTTACTTCGTCCACCAAACTCTTGAACTCGTCGATATCCTCAAAGCTACGGTAGACGCTGGCAAATCGGATGTAGGCCACCTTGTCGAGCTTTTTCAATTCGCGCATCACCAACTCGCCTAAGCGGGTGGATGGCACCTCGCGGGCACCTAGGCTCATCAGCTTTTCTTCAATGCGCTCGACCGCGTTGTCTAACTGCTCGGTGCTGACAGGCCGTTTGCGCAAAGCCAGCGCCATCGAGCTGACTAACTTACTGTGCTGGAACTCGGTGCGTCTCCCGTCCTTTTTCACCACATTGGGATAGCTGACGTCCGGACGTTCATAGGTGGTGTAGCGCTTTTCGCAGGCACCGCATTGGCGACGGCGGCGAATCGAATCGCCGTCTTCGGACATGCGGGTCTCGACCACTTGGGTCTCGAGGTGACCGCAAAAAGGGCACTTCATGGCTTACTTGTAGACAGGGAATTTGGCAGTTAAGGCATGCACCTTGGCCCGCACGGCGGCGATGTTGGCTTCGTCATGGGGGTTATCCAAGACGTCGGCGATCAAGTTGGCGGTCAAGCGCGCTTCTTCGTCCTTGAAACCACGTGTCGTCATGGCAGGTGTACCGATACGCACACCGCTTGTGACGAACGGTTTTTCAGGGTCGTTCGGGATCGCGTTTTTGTTGATCGTCATGTGCGCGGCGCCAAGCGCTGCTTCGGCTTCTTTGCCGGTGATTTTTTTAGAGCGCAAATCGACCAGCATCACATGGCTTTGGGTGCCGCCACTGACGATACGCAAACCGCGTTGGGTCAAAGTCTCGGCAATGATTTGGGCGTTTTTCACCACCTGCTGTTGGTAGGCTTTGAAGTCGGGTGCCATCGCCTCTTTGAAAGCGACAGCTTTGGCTGCGATGACGTGCATCAATGGACCGCCTTGCAGGCCAGGGAAGATCGCGCTGTTGATCGCTTTCTCATGTTCCGCCTTCATCAAAATAATGCCGCCACGCGGCCCACGCAAACTCTTGTGGGTGGTGGATGTCACCACGTCAGCATGGGGAACAGGGTTGGGGTAGACACCCGCAGCAATCAAGCCCGCATAGTGCGCCATGTCCACTAAGAAAATTGCGCCCACGTCCTTGGCGACTTTGGCAAAACGCGCGAAGTCGATATGCAAGCTGTAGGCAGACGCACCAGCGATGATGAGCTTAGGTTTGTGCGCATGTGCCTTCTTCTCCATGGCGTCGTAGTCGATCTCTTCTTTGTCATTCAAGCCATAGGACACGACGTTGAACCACTTGCCACTCATATTGAGCGCCATGCCGTGGGTCAGGTGACCGCCTTCGGCCAAACTCATGCCCATGATGGTGTCGCCGGGCTTCAAGAAAGCCAAGAAAACCGCTTCATTGGCGGACGCACCGCAATGCGGCTGCACGTTGGCGGCGTCTGCGCCGAAGATTTTCTTGATGCGGTCAATCGCGAGTTGCTCCGCCACGTCGACGTGTTCGCAACCGCCGTAGTAGCGCTTGCCGGGGTAACCCTCCGCATATTTGTTAGTGAGTTGCGAACCTTGGGCTTGCATGACAGCGGGGGAGGCATAGTTTTCGCTGGCGATGAGTTCGATATGGTGTTCTTGACGGGCATTCTCGGCCTGAATAGCGGCCCAAATTTCTGGGTCGGTTTGCTCGATCAAGACATTGCGGTGGTACATGGAGAGGTGTCCTTAGAAAAAATAATCGGAAATTTAAAAAAGTTATTTGGGTTCTTCTTCGTCTTTGTCTTTGCCAAATGGCGTCAGGCGCTGGGCTTTTTCCCACAGGCTTTCGAGACGCGCAGTGGCTGCTTCAGCAGCAGTCGCAGGAGGCGCTGAGATGGGCACTTTGATGCCCTTGGCTACCAGCTGAAGGCGGGCGTATTCGCTCATGACTTTGCTAGCGTAGCCACTGTCGTCTTTTAAATTGCCAGCACCTACATACAGCTTCAATCCGGCCTCGGTCGAACCCGCGCGGTTGATGCAGTCCTTAAGCACACTCACGCCTACGCGCAAGTTGGCGACAGGGTCAAAAGCGGCCAAAGAGCCACCAAAACCGACGTATTTTTCTTCGTGCACCTTGGTCATCACCTGCATCAAGCCTTGGGCGCCGACATTGCTTTGGGCGAAGGGGTTAAAGCCCGACTCGACCGCCATGACCGCCAAAATCAGTGACGGTTCGATCTGGTTGCGGGGACCTAAGTCATAAGCTTCGCTCACCAAGGCACTCAAGGGCTCGGGCGCTACGCGGTACTTACGGCTGAGCCAATAGGCCAAATTAGCCTGTTGGCGCGGTAAATCGCGTGGGTCGACGGCGGTGGCACGGTCGACTGCGTCTGTATCCGCTTCTACGCCGGTGGAGTCATATTGCCGCTCTTGCAGCCAGTTGATCAACTTGGTTTCTGTCACCGCCCGCAGGTCTGGGCGAACCGCCAAAGCGACCACGAAAAAGAAAATAGACAGGCCCAACACCGCCAACCCGTTGTGGGTGATGGCGAAAAACCCCTGCACTACGTCTGTCGCAAACATCCGTAGCCCGAGGTTTAAACGGGCAAAAAACTGTTTCAAAGGGAAATGTGAAAAGCGGTAAAGGGAAAATTTTAAAGCCTCAGCGACAATGTAGGGATATTTAGATATCGAGCCGTCACCGTGACCCACCCAGAAAATAAAACCCCAGACCTCTCCACCCTCGACGCGTTGACCGGTGGCGCCTTCACCGCAGCCACTTCGGGCGAGCGCATAACTGTCTTGCAAACGTGGTTGCTTACCGAGCCAAGCCTGCCAGCCTTACAGGACGTCTTTAAGGAAATGAGCCACCGTGACAAAGGCGCCGCCAAAGTTTTGCGCGACAGCATGGAAGAAAAACGCCGCAACATCGAACAAGAGGCTTTGGCGCATAGCTGGGCTGAAAAAGGCGCGGCATTGCGCGATGCTCCCCGTATCAATATCGCCGACGCTATGGCCTGGCAACGTGACGCCGCCAAAGCGGGTGCGCCTTTGTCGCGTGAACCTTTAGCAGGACTCAAAACGGCATTGGCAGACCGTGTCAAAGCCATCGAAGATCTGCAGCACCAGTCGCAAGTCCAACGCGAAGCTGCTGTTTTATTAGCGCAGCGCATTGAAGTCCTCTCCACCAAGCCTTGGCAAGATGCCCAAGCCCAGCGCGAAGCCTTGCAGGCCGACTTAGACCGTTGGCACGCCCAAGCCAAGAGCCTGACCAACGACGCGCAGTGGTCTAGCGTGGACGCCAAATTCCCGCCCGCGCTACAAACCAGCGCCCAACAACTGCAAGCCGTTTGGTTAGCCTTTGGCGATGCTTTGCAGCTGACCGAAGCCGCCGCCGCAGACCCACAAGCGCCATTGCCAGCCGTGCCGGCTTGGGCGGAACAAATTCGCCAAGTGCGTAACCCGTCACAAGCCCAAGTTCAGCCAGTTGAATCATCGCAAAACGCCCCAATTGCAGCCGCAACTGGCGTAGCCAGCGAAGCCACCCGCAAAGTCAAACCCATGGGCGACAAGGTCTTGATAGACCAGCAACGGCTCGAACTCGCTATGCAGGCGGAGGCGCTTTTCAAGCCTGCCTCGACCAAAACAAAAGACAAAGCGCCTCCTAAAGCGGAACCAGTGCCGAGCGGAGCAGCCCAAGAGCCTAGCGAAAAAGCATTAGAAGTTTCTAGTGCACCCGAACAAGCAACTCCGACAGAGGTTGCTCCAGCAGAGGCTTCCGCCATTGCCGCGGAAACCAATCAGCCAAATGAAATAGCTGCCAAACCCCAAACGGAACTTGCGACAGAAGAGCCCGTTTTAGTACCCGCGATGGGCGGCCGCAAGATGCAAGAAACCTTGCGTCATTTGCGCGAGACATGGAAAAAAGTCGACAAACAAGCTGTGCCCAATCCCGCTTTGTGGAAGCGTTTTGATGCCGCTTGTAACAAAGCCCATGTGGTGGTCGATGCCTGGCTCAAAGAAGCCCGTGCCCAAACTGCGGCCAACAAAGCCCAGCGTTTGGCCTTGATCGAAGAACTCAAAACCTGGGCCGCAGATCACGCCCAAGGCCCTGATTGGAAAGGCGTTGCCCGCCAGTTGCACCAATTTGCCCAACGTTGGCGTGAGAGTGGTCACTTGAGCGAAAAAATGTTCGCAGAATTGCAACCCCAATGGAAAGCCGCCATCCATGCGGCACACGAACCCCTAGAGGCCGTGCAAAAAGCCAGCTTGGAGCGCCGCAATGCTTTGATTGCAGAGGCACAGGCGCTTGGCGCCGCACCGACATTGCGCATCGATGTCGTCAAAGCCTTGCAGCAACGCTGGCAAGAAGAAGCCCACACGGTGGTGTTGGACCGTCGCTTAGAACAAAAACTATGGGACGCCTTCCGCCAACCCATCGACGAAGCCTTTGCCCGTAAATCTTCGGTACGTGAGCAAGCGCAAGCTGCACTCACCCCTGTCGACAAAGCAGTGATGGAAGCCTCTAAAGCGGTGGAGTCGGCCGTGGCCAAAGGCGATGTATCAGCCATTCGTGCTGCGATGCAGAACTTAGAGAAGGTCAGTCTTGGCGAGTTGCCAACTGCCGTGCCAAGTCCTGCGCCTGCAACGGCGGAGTTCTCAGAGACCCCTACACCTACGCAAGCTGCCAGCGAGCCTTCAGAGGTATCCCCAGAAGCAACGCAAGCAAGCCCTGAAGCTCCCGCTGAAACTACACCGCCACCCGCTCCCAAAGCAGCCCCACGTCCCGTCGTCGCTGTCCGTGGTGACGACCGTCCTGGTCAAAAACGTACCGAATTGCCTTCACAAGGTGGACGCGGGCGTGATGGCAAACCTGGCGCCAAAGGTGCTATGGGAGGCAAAGCAGGCGGCAAGTTTGGCGATAAAGCCGGTGGCTGGCGTGACCGTGAAGATGCGGCGCCCCGCGGCCCGCGCTTAGGCGACGCCGCTTTCCGCGCCCAACGCTTCGCTATAGAAAACGCCCAAGATGCCTTGCGTCGCTTGGCCGCGCAAGCCCATGGCGAAGTGTTGACCCAACTGTTGCATGCTTGGGAAAAACGCGACCCAGAGCAAGTGCCAGCGGCACAAGCAATTGGCAGCAAACTAAACGCAACCCAACGCACGCACTGGACCCAGGCTCTTTCCAAAGCGCCCTCAGGTGACGCGACACAAGCTTTGTTACGCATGGAAATGGCTGCTGATTTGCCCACACCTGCCGCCCACATGGACGCACGTCGTGCATTGCAATTGCAGTTGTTGACTCGCCGAAACGATCCATCACCGCAAATGACATGGGCTGCGGATGCTGCTCAGGTTTTGTCTAGTGGGTATGACGAATCAAATGGCAGACGCTTGCAGTCTGCTTTGAAAGTTTTGCTGAAGCGATAAGCCTTTGCTCTGCCCATAGCCCTTCAAAACTAATTGCAGGGCGAGGGCATCAGGTGTTCAAAGAAACACGGGCAAATCGTTTCGTATCTTGCGTCCAACGCAACACTTCCAACCTAGGTGGTGTTGCAAGGGCTTCCCAATCACTCAACACCATGCGGCTAAGGCCATGGCCCAGGTCGTGCGAAGCAGGCCGATGGGTATGACCATGAATCAGCAATTGGCAATCGTTGTCGCTTAACCATACGCGTGCAGTGTTGGCGTCTACATCTGCATAACTGCTTTGTGTTTGTTGGCGCGCTTTGCTTTGGTCGCGTAATTCTTTGGCAATTTGCTGGCGCTCAGCCAAGGGCTTGCTTAAAAACGTGTGTTGCCATGCACTGGCGCGCACTTGGTTACGAAACGCCATGTAGTCGGTATCGTCGATACACAAGGCGTCGCCATGGCTGAGCAAAATTTTTTGCTCGGAAAGTTCTAAAACGCACGGGTCTTGCAAGCCTTGCATACCGGTGAGTTGCAGCCATTGCGCGCCGACCAAGAAATCGCGGTTGCCACACATAAAAAACACGGGAATGCGTTGTGCCGTGGTGCGCAACACTTCCGTGCATTGCAAGTGGAAGGGGTCTTGTGTGTCGTCCCCAACCCACACCTCAAACAAATCGCCCAATATAAATAGGGCGTTTGCGGCTGTGGTGTTTAAGTGGGTAGCCCAAGCATTGAACGTCGCGGGTTCGCTAGCGTCCAAATGCACGTCGGACAAAAAGTCCACCATGCGCCAATTCGATGGCGCAATCATTTAGAGGGCGACAGCCTTTTCGATGATGACGTCTTCTTTAGGCACGTCGTCATGAAAACCTTTGCGGCCCGTTTTGACTTGGGCGATTTTGTCGACTACATCGTTGCCTTCAACGACTTTGCCAAACACCGCGTAGCCCCAGCCTTGGCGTGAAGGCGCCGTGTGGTTCAAGAAATCGTTATTCGCCACGTTGATAAAAAATTGTGACGAAGCAGAGTGAGGCTCAGAAGTGCGCGCCATGGCCACGGTGTAGTGGTTGTTTTTTAATCCGTTGTTGGCTTCGTTGTCGATAGGTTCGTCCGATGCCTTTTCGGTCATGCCAACTTCAAAGCCGCCGCCTTGCACCATAAAGCCTGGAATCACGCGGTGAAAAATGGTTTTGTCGTAATGGCCTTTGTTAACGTAATTCAAAAAGTTTTGTGTGGAATTGGGGGCTTTGTCTGCATCGAGCTCAAGGGTGATCACGCCTTGGTCCAAGATATGCAGTTCGACACGGGGATTGCTCATGGGGGTTCCTTTTGAAAATAAATTAAGGCAGCACGGTTGCTGATTTGATTACGACTTGTGTGCGAGGCACATCTGTTGGAAAAGGTCCACCAAAGCTGGTGGGGATGGCGCGAATGCGGTTGACCACATCCATGCCCGAGACGACTTTGCCAAACACGGTATAGCCGGGTTGTTGGGGGTTGGGATCCAGGAAGCCGTTGTCCACCACATTGATAAAAAATTGTGAAGTAGCAGAGTGGGGCGCATTGGTGCGTGCCATGGCAAGGGTGCCTACGGTGTTACGAGGGCCGCCCTTACTCAATGCTTCCAGACCTTCGTGCATAACAGGCGCCCGGGTTGGGCGCTCGATATAACGCGCGTCATAACCACCGCCTTGGATCATGAAGTTGGCAATCACGCGGTGAAAAACCGTACCGTCGTAATGCTTGTCACGCACATATTGCAAAAAGTTTTCCACTGTCTTGGGGGCTTTGTCGGGATAGACCTCGGCTACAAATTCACCCATATTGGTGACGAATTTGACTTGTGGTGCAGCAGTGGGTTTGGTGGTGTCTTGGGCTTGTGCAGTTGGCATGCTGAGCAAGCCTAGACCTAGTGCCAGTGCTACAAGTAAGCGACGTGTTGGGGAATTTGTGCTCATGGCGTAACTTGATTAATTTCTAAGGAGGGTTTGAGAAGGTTGAGCTTGCGGTTCACACCACGTTGTGTGGGATTGATCGCAAGCGAGCGCTGGTAAGAATACTTCGCTAGTTGAAGCAAGACGTCTCCCATGTTTTCATGCGCATCTGCGTAATTGGGGTTGGCACGCAAAGCGGCATCCAGCGCTTCTTTGGCGACGCTAAATTGTCCTTGGGCCGCATACAACACCGCTAAATTGTTAAACGGCTCAGCGATTTCTGGATAGTCTTGCGTCAGGCTGAGGTACATATTGAGCGCTACTTGTTTGTCGCCTGTGCGGTCGGTGATCCATGCCTTCCAAAACCGCATTTGTGGGTCACGCGGGTTGACAGCCATGTATCTGTCCACCAAGGTTTCAGCCCGTGCAAATTTTTCTTGGCGCAATAGTTTTTTGACCTGGTCATGCGGATCGCTTTGCACGGTGGGCAAAATATTTTGCCCAGGCGTCCAATCATCTGCCACATTGTTTTGCGCGTGGGATGCTGTTGTTAGAAAAAAGGCTACTAAGCCAAATGCTAAATATGAAAGCCGCATAGTGAGTGATCGCTTCCAATGCATCGGGAGGAAATGAGAGATAGGGTTTGTCATCTGCTTTGTATACTCTAAGCATTGTAAAACAGGGGTTGTGTGTAACCCCTTCTTCATTTATTCGTATTCGCTAAGACTGACTGACCACTGCAGTCCCTAACCTTTCACCCATGACGCTTCGCATTCACAACACGCTCACGCGTGCGCTGGAACCTTTTTCTCCGCTAGAAACTGGCCATGCGCGCATGTATGTCTGCGGCATGACGGTCTACGACTTGTGTCACTTAGGCCATGCACGTTCCATGGTGGCATTCGATGTCGTGCAGCGTTGGCTCAAAGCCAGTGGTTTGCGCGTCACCTATGTGCGCAATGTGACCGACATTGACGACAAGATCATCAAACGCGCGTTAGACAATGGTGAAACTATTCGCGCATTAACAGACCGTATGGTCGACGCCTTGCACCAAGATGCAGATGCATTGGGTATTGAGCGTCCCACGCTTGAACCGCGCGCCATGGACTATGTGCCTCAAATGCTCTCCATGATCAACACCTTGCAAAGCAAAGGCTTGGCCTACCAAGCAAGCAATGGCGATGTGAATTTTGCGGTGCGCAAGTTCCCCGGCTACGGCCAACTCTCCGGCAAATCGTTGGACCAATTGCAAGCAGGTGAGCGCGTTGCCGTAGACGATGGCAAACAAGACCCGCTCGACTTCGTGTTGTGGAAGTCTGCCAAACCGACAGAGCCTGATGATGCCAAGTGGCCGAGTGCATACGGTGCTGGCCGCCCAGGTTGGCATATCGAATGCTCAGCCATGGGTTGCGAGTTGTTGGGCGAGAGCTTTGACATCCACGGCGGCGGTGCAGATTTGCAGTTTCCACACCACGAAAACGAAATCGCCCAAAGCGAAGGCGCCTCTGGCAAACCGATGGCACAGGTGTGGATGCACAACGGCTTCATCAACATCGACAACGAAAAAATGTCCAAGAGCTTGGGCAACTTTTTCACCATTCGCGATGTGCTCAAAGTATTTGAAGCAGAAACCATACGTTTCTTTGTCGTGCGTAGCCATTACCGCAGTCCCTTGAATTACAGCGATGTCCATTTGAATGATGCACGTGGCGCTTTGAAGCGTCTCTACACCGCCTTGAGTTTGGTAAAACCTGACGATGTGGCTATTGATTGGAGTAATCCTTTCGCCCAACGTTTCCAAGCTGCTATGAATGAAGACTTCGGCACGCCTGAGGCTGTCGCTGTGTTGTTTGACTTGGCCAGCGAAGTTAACCGCAGCATGTCTTCGCACATGGCTGGGCTCCTCAAAGCTTTGGGTGGTGTGTTGGGTTTGTTGCAAGACGATCCGCAACGCTTCTTGCAAGCCGGCAGTGATGTCGATGAATCGGCCATCCAAATGCAAATCGCCGCGCGCGCAGCAGCCAAAGCAGCCAAAAACTTTGCCGAAGCAGACCGTATTCGCCAAGAACTCACTGCGATGGGTATTGTGTTGAAAGACGCGCCAACCGGCACCACATGGGAGCGCGCTTGATGTCACCTGCCAAGCCCATTAGCGTGACACCCGACTATTGGGAAGAGGCGTGCAAGCACCTCGTGAAAAAAGACCGCGTGATGAAGCGCTTGATTCCGCAATTTGGCGACGCCTGTTTGCAGTCGCGAGGGGACCCATTCATCACCTTGGCCCGTAGCATCGTGGGACAGCAAATTTCTGTCAAAGCAGCGCAATCGGTGTGGGACAGGTTTGCTGTATTGCCGCGCAAGTTAACACCTGCCAATGTTTTAAAACTCAAAGTCGACGATATGCGGGCCGCAGGCTTGTCCGCACGCAAAGTCGAATACCTTGTCGATTTGGCGCTGAACTTTGATAGCGGTAATTTGCATTTCAAAAAATGGTCCGACATGGACGACGAGGCCATCATTGCTGAGTTGGTTGCCATTCGCGGCATTGGTCGTTGGACGGCCGAGATGTTTTTGATCTTCCACTTGTTGCGCCCCAATGTGTTGCCTTTGGACGATGTGGGCTTGATCAACGGCATTAGTAAAAATTATTTCTCAGGTGAATCGGTCAGCCGCAGCGAAGCGCGTGAAGTCTCTGCTGCATGGGCGCCATATCGCAGCGTAGCAACTTGGTATATTTGGCGATCTTTAGATCCGTTACCAGTCGATTACTGAGTGACCTAGGAGTAAAAGCGTTTTGGCTAAGAAAAATTTTCTCGATTTTGAACAACCGATTGCCGAGTTAGAGGGCAAGATCGATGAATTGCGTTATGTGCAAACCGAGTCTGCAGTTGATATTTCCGACGAAATAGACCAACTCAGTAAAAAGAGTTTGCAACTCACCAAAGACATTTACAGCAACTTAACGCCTTGGCAGATCACCAAAATCGCACGCCACACGGAGCGTCCCTACACGCTCGATTACATCAACGACATCTTCACCGACTTCGTTGAAATGCATGGCGATCGCCACTTTGCCGATGACTTGAGCATCATTGGTGGCATGGCACGTTTTAATGGCAATGCATGCATGGTGCTAGGCCATCAAAAAGGCCGAGACACGAAAGAGCGCACTGCGCGCAACTTTGGCATGAGTCGTCCCGAGGGGTATCGCAAAGCATTACGTTTGATGAAGACTGCAGAGAAATTCAAGCTGCCAGTCTTCACATTTGTGGACACACCCGGCGCATATCCAGGTATCGACGCGGAAGAGCGCAGCCAAAGCGAGGCGATCGGTCGCAATATTTTTGAGATGGCGCAACTCGAAGTGCCCATCATCACCACCATCATTGGTGAAGGTGGTTCAGGCGGTGCACTGGCTATCAGTGTGGCCGACCAAGTGTTGATGTTGCAATATTCGGTTTACTCAGTGATTAGCCCAGAAGGTTGCGCCTCTATTTTGTGGAAAACCTCGGACCGCGCAGAAGACGCTGCTGAGGCACTCGGTATCACTGCGCATCGTTTAAAAGCACTTGGCTTGATCGACAAAATCGTCAACGAACCCGTGGGTGGTGCACACCGCGACCCTAAACAAATGTCGGCACAACTCAAGCGCGGTTTGAACGACGCATGGCGCCAAGTCACTGATATGAAGGTCAAAGAACTGCTTGAGCGACGCTACGAGCGACTGCAAAGTTATGGCCGATTCAGCGACACCAAAGCCGACGCCCGCTAACTTTCCATCGCTTGATGCGCTAGCGCATCTACCCGCTTGGGCCGTCGCACTCAGCGGTGGCGCCGATTCCACCGCACTCCTGATTGCCAGCGCATTGCGTTGGCCCGACAAAACCCACGCCATCCATGTGCACCATGGTTTGCAAGACGCCGCAGATGGATTCGTCGCGCATTGCAAAATCTTGTGCAAACAATTCCATGTGCCATTGGTCGTTGTGCGTGTGCAAGCTGCACATAAAAGTGGTGAGAGTCCAGAAGACGCCGCAAGACAAGCGCGCTACCAAGCATTGAGCAATGCCCTCCAATCGAATTGGGGAGGTGTTGT
>CANBZB010000027.1 GCA_947373745.1 Burkholderiales bacterium
TGGCTGACGGATTCACGGGCAATCACACCTGGCGCGACTTTTTCGATCACGTCGGTCATCTTGGCATTGATCGGGCCTTTGCCGTCGATCGGCTGACCCAAGGCGTTGACCACGCGGCCAATCAGTTCTGGGCCGACGGGCACTTCCAAAATGCGACCGGTGCACTTGACTACATCGCCTTCGGAGATGTGTTCGTATTCACCCAAGATCACAGAACCGACCGAGTCACGCTCGAGGTTCAAAGCGAGACCAAAGGTGTTGTTGGGGAACTCCAACATTTCACCTTGCATCACGTCGGACAAGCCGTGGATGCGGACGATACCGTCGGTCACCGAAATCACGGTGCCCTGGTTACGAATGTTGGCGTCATTGGCCAAACCTTCGATACGGCTCTTGATCAGTTCAGAGATTTCTGCTGGATTGAGTTGCATGACTCTTTCCTTCTTTCTTGTATGTGCTAATTGCTGGTGAGCCGGCGGCTCAGGCAATTAGCGCGACTTTCATTTGATCTAAACGGGCTTTGACAGAGGTGTCTAACACCTCGTCGCCCACCACTACGCGAATTCCACCAATGAGTTCTGGTTCGATTTCGACTTTGACGTGCAATGTGCGTCCAAAACGCTTTTGCAACAACGCCGTCACATCGGCCAAGGCCGCAGGCGCGATCTCAAAAGCGCTGTACACCACAGCATCTGAGGAGCCGCTTTGCGCGTTGACATGCTCACGGTATTGCGCCGCCATTTCAGGCAGGGCGCTCAAGCGGCCGTTGTCAATCACGGTGCGCAGAAAGTTGTCTGCTGCAGCGGGTAGTTGGGACTTGGCTACACCTTTGACCACACCCATGACCTGCTCAGAAGTGGCCTTGGGGTTGGAAGCAAACTGCAGCAACTGCGCATTGCTAGCAATCGCAGCCAGCTCGTCGAGCCAAGCAGCAGTTGTCTGCAAGTCGTTCTTAGTCGCTTGGAAGAGCGCTTCCGCGTAAGGTCTGGCGATGGTGGCGAGTTCGGCCATGGCGCTTCTCTTACAGCTCAGTCTTCAAACGACCCAACAAGTCGGCATGGACGCTGGCGTTGACTTCTTTGCGCAGAATTTGTTCTGCGCCTTTGACAGCCAATGCAGCGACTTGCTCGCGCAAATGTTCGCGGGCTTTTACCGTTTCTTGCTCAGCTTCGACACGTGCAGCCGCCACAATTTTGTTGGCTTCTTCGGTGGCGCGGGTCTTGGCTTCGTCGATCAAGTGCTGGGCACGACGCTCGGCATCCGCCAACAATGTGGTGGACTCGTTTTTCGTCGCAGCAAGCTTGAGCTCCACCTCTTTATGGGCATTGGAAAGCTCAATCTTGGCGTGCTCGGCAGCAGCCAGACCATGGGCGATTTTTTCGGCGCGCTCGTCAAGGGCGTTTGCGATGGGAGGCCACACGAATTTCATCGTGAACCACACCAGAATCGCAAAAACGATCATCTGGACGAACAGGGTTGCATTGATGCTCACGGCAACACCTTTCTTATGGACGTTGCGGGATTACTTCAGAACGAAGGGGTTTGCGAACGCAAACATCATGGCGATACCCACGCCAATCAAGAAAGCGGCGTCGATCAAACCAGCCAACAAGAACATCTTGGTTTGCAGTTCGTTCATCAACTCTGGTTGACGGGCAGCAGCTTCGAGGTATTTGCTACCCATGATGCCGATACCGATACAAGCACCAATAGCGCCCAAGCCAATGATGAGGCCGGCGGCAAGTGCGACATAACCGAGAACGTGTTCCATTTGTGACTCCTAAGAATGGATGTTTGAGAAAGGTTAAAAAGAAAACTCAATGCGCGTCGTGCGCTTGACCGATGTAGACCAAGGTCAACATCATGAAAATGAACGCCTGCAAGGTGATGATCATGATGTGGAAGATGGCCCAAATAGAACCGGCGATGATGTGACCAATTGGTAACAACACACCTGGCAAAGACATGGCGGCATAACTGCCCATCAAGGCAATCAGCATAAAGACGAGTTCGCCCGCATACATATTGCCGAAAAGTCGCATGCCGTGAGACACGGTTTTGGCGGCGAATTCGATCATTTGCATGAGGAAATTCACAGGCCACAAGAGGGGGTGGGCGCCAAATGGTGCGCAGAACAACTCATGCACCCAACCGCCTACGCCTTTGATTTTGATGTTGTAGAACACGCACACCAACAAAACAGAAGTAGACATGCCCAGAGTGGTGGACAAGTCGGCCGAAGGCACGACACGCATGTAGGCGTGGTGAGTGTCTCCGCCCATGGCTCCGTAAACGGCTTCCCAAATCATGGGGAACAAATCGACAGGGAACAAGTCCATGGCGTTGAGCAAGAAGATCCAGATAAACACAGTGAGCGCCAAAGGAGCGACCAATTTACGGCTGTTCGCGTTGTGCACGATACCTTTGGCTTGGTTGTCGACCATCTCAACGAGGATTTCGACAGCGGCTTGAAAACGGCCAGGTGCGTGGGCGGTTGCGCCTTTGGCGGCACGCCAAAGGAAGAAACAAGCCAAAACGCCAAGGAAAACAGACCAGAAAATGGAGTCGATGTTGTAGACAGAGAAGTCAATCACGCCTGACATTTGCTTGTTTTGCAAATGGGTCAGGTGGTGGCCGATGTATTCACCTGCGGTGGGGCCTTGTGCTACAGACTCTACAGACATGCTTTCACTCTTTTTAAGTTTGGCTTATCGGTAAAACACCCGGCGCATGCCCAGTGCCAACCAATACACCTTCATCGTCACTACCAGACCCACCAACATGGCGGGCCAACTTAAATCTGTCACTACGCGGGGAGCGGCAAACAGCATTGCCACAGTGAGGCCTACTTTGGCCATCTCCCACACGAAAAAACCCATCACTGCAGAACCAGGGTTTGCCGAACTGACCCGACTTGACAGGCCTCTGGCAAATACCGCGGATGGCAGACAAACCGCCATGGCGCCATAAAAAGCCGAATAGCCAATGGACGTTTGCCCAAAGAGATATGCCGCAATCAGCGCTACCAAAACTCCGACCAGTGCTTGCGCACCCACAACACGCCACAAAGACAATATGGGGTTAACGCGCATGGCCGTCCATTTAGTCCTGCAAAGCCCGTTATTGTACGTGAAAACCCATATACCCTCCCAAAAACCAGCGTCAAGGGGATAATTACCTCCCAATGAACGCGCCAATCCAAGAATCTCTTATCGAGTACCCCTGCCAGTTCCCCATCAAAGTGATGGGGTTGCGGGTAGACGGTTTTGTCCACGCGGTGACCTATGTGGCCGAGCAGTTTGACCCCACTTTTGACGCCAGCACCATCGAATTGCGCGAGAGCAAGGGCGGCAAATATCTGGGCGTGACCATCACAGTGACCGCGACCAGCCGTGAACAGCTCGATTCGCTGTACCAAACCTTGTCGACCCACCCCATGGTGAAAGTCGTTCTGTGATCGAGATGTTGGGGCAGACGCCCTACCCGCCGACTTACGCGGCGATGCAAGATTTCACTGCCACTCGCTCTGCCGAAACACCCGATAAGCTTTGGATCTGCGAGCACCCGCCAGTTTTTACGCTCGGCTTGGCCAGCCGCGCGGAGCATCTCTTGGCCACCGGAGATATTGCGGTCGTTGCCACCAACCGCGGCGGGCAAGTGACTTATCACGGGCCAGGTCAGGTCGTGGCATATCCCTTGCTGGACTTGAAACGGCGTGGCTATTTCGTCAAAGAATATGTCTACCGCCTAGAAGAAGCCGTCATCCGCACTTTGCTCGCATTTGGCATCACGGGGCATCGCGTGGCGGGAGCCCCTGGAATTTACGTGCGGCTAGACGATCCGAGGAGTCATGCCGTTTTGGAGCAACGGCCCCAAAAGGTCGAAGCTTCCGTCTCGCAAGAGGAGTCATCCAGCGAAGGGCCACGTGCAAAGCCTCCGCAAAGCACTTCACCCGACTTCACTGGCCTGGGCAAAATCACCGCCCTCGGCATCAAAGTCAGCCGCCACTGCACCTACCACGGTGTTGCATTGAATGTGGCGATGGATCTATCTCCCTTCTCGCGCATCGACCCGTGTGGCTATCCGAGTTTGCAAACGGTGGATCTTTCTACAATTGGTGTTTCGGTCAGTTGGCAAGAAGCCGCTGACGTTTTGGGCCAAAAGCTCGTAACCTATTTAAGCCCTTGACCGCAGGGCTCCCACACATGTCTAGCCATACGCCCGAAGTTGTGCGCGAAGCGCAAACCGTTGACAACTACAACGCGTCCGCCAAACAAAAAGCGGCAGCCAAACTGTCGCGTATTCCTGTCAAGGTACAAGCGGGCGAGGTTTTGAAAAAACCCGATTGGATTCGTGTCAAAGCCGGTTCACCGAGCACGCGGTTTTACGAGATCAAAGATATTTTGCGAGCCAACAAATTGGTGACGGTTTGCGAAGAAGCCAGCTGCCCCAATATCGGCGAATGCTTTGGCAAAGGTACTGCCACTTTCATGATCATGGGCGACAAATGCACGCGCCGTTGCCCGTTTTGTGATGTCGGCCATGGTCGGCCCGACCCGCTCGACGTGAACGAACCCGAGAACCTCGCCAAGACCATCGCCGCGTTGAAGCTGAACTACGTCGTCATCACCAGTGTTGACCGAGACGACTTGCGCGACGGCGGAAGTCAGCACTTTGTCGACTGCATTCGCCGCACGCGCGAACTCTCCCCCAACACACAAATCGAAATCTTGGTACCCGACTTCCGTGGCCGCGATGACCGCGCATTGGAAATTTTGAAAGCCGCACCGCCCGATGTGATGAACCACAACATGGAAACCGTGCCGCGTCTCTACAAAGAAGCGCGCCCTGGCAGCGACTATGCGTTCAGTTTGAATTTGCTTAAAAAATTCAAACAGCTTTTCCCCAACGTACCTACCAAAAGCGGGTTGATGGTGGGCCTTGGCGAAACCGACGACGAAATTTTGGCGGTAATGCAAGACATGCGCGACCACCAAATCGACATGTTGACCATCGGCCAATATTTGGCGCCCAGTAGCAGCCATATTCCTGTGCGGCGCTACGTGCATCCTGACACTTTCAAGATGTTCGAAGAAAAAGCCTATGCGATGGGCTTCAAGCATGCAGCCGTTGGCGCCATGGTGCGCAGCTCCTACCACGCGGACCAGCAGGCACATTCGGCTGCGTCAGTTGTTTAGAACTGCGTTCGCAGCAAAGCAAGTAAATCCGAGTCCCTGCTTCTGAGGAAAATCTAATAGTTTAATATAAAAGTACTAATTTAATTAAAAATATGTTTTAATTAGTACATGGATAGGCTTGAAGATCTTTACGCAGTACTGGGTGTCGCATCTACCGCACCCCATGAGGTGATACGCGCGGCTTACCGTGTTATGGCTAAGTTGCACCACCCTGATGCCAACCAACAGACGACTGACAGCGCATACAAGATGGCTCGTATCAACCATGCTTACAAAGTTTTGTCTTGCCCTCAGCGTCGTCACGCATATGACCAATGGGTGGAACAAGTAAAAAGACCGTCTGACGCAAAACGCGTTGTTGACGATCAGAATACGCGTTTCAAATATTCAGACACCGTGTTAACTACCTACGATCACCGAGGTAGATTGCACGCCCATACTTAAATCTCGGGATAACCACAGCAGACGCTTAGCTTCTGCGCCCCCAAAATACGTTCTTTGGTTAAGCAAAGGATTTACATATGACCACTTCCCGTCGCGATGTTTTGCACCTCGGCGCTCTCTCCGCATTCATGGGCGCTGTAGGACATAACGCTTGGGGCCAAACCCAAGCGTTTGAGAGTTTGAAGATCATTACGGGCTTCACGCCTGGGGGCACATCCGACGCGATTTGCCGACGCGTGGCTGAAAAGATCGCACCCACCAGCTACGCCAAGACCGCTTTCGTAGAAAACAAAACTGGCGCTGGCGGACAAATCGCGGTTCAGTTTGTGCGCAGTGCAGCGCCTGACGGCACGACTGTCTTGCAGACACCGATGTCGATGCTAGGTATCTATCCGCATATCTACAAAAAATTACCCTACGACCCCGTGAACGATTTGATACCTGTCTCATTGGGTTGTATTTTTGATTTCGGCTTTGCTGTGGGGCCCTTGGTGCCGGCCACTGTCAAAACAATTCCTGACTTCATTGCTTGGTGCAAGGCCAATCCAAAACTCGCTAACTTTGGCTCTCCCGCTGCAGGTTCGACGCCCCACTTCATTGGCGCTTTGCTGGGCAAGTACGCCAATATCGAACTCAACCATGTGGCTTTCCGCGGCACCCAACCCGCCATCTTGGACATGATCGGCGGCCAAATTTCCGCCGTCTCTGGCCCGATTGGCGAATTCACACAACATGTGGCTGCCGGAAAATGCCGCTTGCTTGCGGCTTCAGGTGCCAAGCGGAGCCAGTTTGCGCCCACCACGCCAACCTTGGTCGAGCAAGGCATCAAGGACTTTGTGTTCAACGAGTGGTTTGGTTTTTTCTTGCCCGCCAAAACACCCAACGACATCGTGAACCGACTCAACGCGGCTTTGCGCACCGCTTTGGCAGCGCCTGAGACTGTGAACGGATTGGCCACCATGGGCTTAGAAGCGCAATCTTCAACGCCTGCTGAGCTGGTGGCGCGCTTGAAAGCCGATACCGACAAGTGGGGACCACTCGTCAAGTCAATTGGGTTTACCGCCGAGGGTTAATGAAGCACAGCTTCCGCAGGGTTGTCGCTGGCCAGCACGCCCTGCGCCCAAGGCTCTAGCCGTTTAACGTCGGCGCGCAAGACCTCTTGTTTGACTGCCAATACTTGGGTGGGATGCATGGAAAAACTGCGCAAACCCAAGCCCAACAACAGACGGGTCAAGGTGGGGTCACCTGCCATCTCACCGCAGACACACACGCTTTTGCCCTGGGCATTGCTCTCGGCAATGGTGTCGGCGACCAAACGCAACACTGCGGGATGCAAGGGGTCATACAAATGCGCCACGGATTCGTCGGCGCGGTCGATGGCCAAGGTGTATTGAATCAAATCGTTGGTACCAATCGACAAGAAGTCGAAGTAGCGCAGAAACGTTTTCACCATGAGTGCGGCTGCGGGAATTTCGATCATGGCGCCAATTTTTAAGGGGCCGTATCGATCGCCACGCACATCGAGCTGATGTCTTGCTTTTTCTAGCAAAACCAATGTTTGTTTGATCTCTTGCACATGCGCCAGCATGGGAATCAGCAGGTGGACTTGTCCATGCGCGGCTGCTCGCAAAATTGCGCGCAGCTGCGTCAAAAACATATCGGGATCAGCCAAGCTCCAGCGTATCGCGCGCAAACCTAAAGCAGGGTTGAGGTGGTCCTCTTCTTTGTGGCTGCGGTCTAAGGGCTTGTCAGCGCCGATGTCTACCGTGCGAATGGTGACGGGCAAACCTTTCATGCCTTCTACCGCTTTGCGATACGCCAAATATTGTTCTTCTTCGTCGGGCAAGTTGTCGACCCGTCCCATGAACAAAAATTCGCTTCTGAATAAACCAACACCCACAGAGCCCACGCTCAAAGCAGAAGCGGCATCTTCTGGCATTTCGATGTTGGAGAGCAACTCCACTTTTTGTCCATCCAGCGTTACCGCAGGTGTGTGCCTTAAACGGGAGAGGCGCTCGCGCTCGACTTCGGCTTGGCGTTGCTTGAAACCATATTCAGCCAAGATGATGGGCGAGGGATTGACAAGCACCACGCCCGCATCGCCATCGATGATGATCCAGTCGTCTTGTCGCACCAGCTGGCTGGCTGTGCGTGCGCCAACCACTGCCGGAATATCCAAGCTACGTGCCACGATGGCGGTGTGCGAGGTTTTGCCACCGACATCGGTAACAAATCCTGTGAACACACTTTGCTTGAACTGCAGCATGTCGGCTGGTGAGAGGTCGTGCGCGACCAAGACCAAAGGGACATCCATCTGGTCTTCGAGCAACAGGTCTTGCTGGCGCGCACCCGTTTGCCGACGCTGTGCAGGCATCGGTGTCATGTGCACATCGCCCTTCATGTGGCGCAAAACCCGCTCAACGACTTGCTCTAAATCGCCCTTGCGCTCACGCAAATAGGCGTCGTCCATTTCGTCGAATTGGCGCGCTACGACATCGAGCTGTGAGGTGAGGGCCCATTCGGCGTTGTAGAGGCGGTCTTTGATCCAATGGGTGACGCCATCGGCCAACATCTCGTCTTGCAAGAGCATCAAATGCACTTCCAAAATCGCACTGAGTTCAGGCGGCGAATCTTTGGGCAGGGTGTCGTGGAGCTCTTGTAACTCTGCCTTAACGGCATCTCTGGCCAAACCCAGCCGCTGAATTTCTTCGTCTACCTGCTTCGCATCAATGAAGTAATGCGCTACATCCACGCGGCTCGAAGCCACCAGCACGGCTCGCCCAATAGCGATCCCTCTGGCAACGGCAAGTCCGTGGATGGAAAAGCTCATGACGAATTACTCGCCTTCGCCAAATTTGTCGTTGAACAAACTCACCAGGTTGTCCATTGCCGCTTGCTCTTGGTCGCCGTCAGTTTCAAGCGTAACTTCGCTGCCGATTCCAGCGGCCAACATCATCACGCCCATGATGCTTTTGGCGTTGACGCGGCGATCGCCTTTGCTGATCCAGACGTTGCATGGAAATCCACTAGCCGCTTTGGTGAGCTTGGCCGAGGCACGGGCATGTAAGCCCAATTTATTGCTGATGGTGATAGTTTTTGTGATCATACGAACGAGAGGTTTGAATTTGTGGCGCAGCGATCGCCACTTGCATCACGCCTTGGGTGCCGCCAGCCAATGCCCGCGCAACCAAGTCGTCTAAGGATTCATGGCGATAGCTGACTGCCCGAAAAAGCATGGGCACATTAGCACCAGCAATTAACTTGGCGCGCCGTGAACCCACCACTTTTTGCGCAACGTTGGCTGGTGTTGCGCCAAAGATGTCGGTCAACACCAACAGGCCGTCTTGCGGCACATTTTGCAAAGCCAAATTAGCCAAACGCAAGGTTTCCTCAGGTTGCATATCGGGCAGTACATCTAGCGCAATGACTTCATGGGCACATTCAGGATATACATGCATCGCGCAGTCACGCAGTGCGTTAGCAAGCGGTGCGTGGGCGATGATAAAGATCGTGTTACTCATGGGTTTTGGTGGGCAGGCCCACATTATCAACGCTCAGTCTTATGCCAAAGGAAATGTAGATAAGACACCACGCACAAACCCAAGAAAACAGCCATCGCTGATTCAAAAGACGCCACCTCTTCAAGTCCAAAGTTGCGAAACATATCGATCAACAAGCCAAATCCCCACTGCACGCAAAACACGCCCATGAAAATCACCAAGTTGTACCCCGATAGGCCTTTGCCCGCCTCGGTTGCAGGAAATGCGCCGCCAACAGCCGGTTGGGCTAATGACACCACCGAGCCACTGATACAAAACATTGCCCAGTGCAAAGCGCCTGCATCCGGTCCAGCCCAGAGTATCGCGATCTGCACTAGCAAATTGAGTGGCGTAATGACCGTGATGAGCCGGTTCGCATTCAGCCCTCTTGCGTAAAGCTTAGGCGTGACCAACCCCCACATCAAGAAGGTGACCAGCATGCTGACGTTGATCCAAAACAAGCCGCCTGCGGCTTCAAGAGAAGAATAGCCCGCCACCTTGGCCATCCAAGGTCCGGCCCACAAGGTTTGCATGGCGATCAAGCCACCGTAGTTAAAAAATCCAATGGGCGTCATTCGCTGGAAATAAGGGTTGCGCCAGACTTGCGCGTAGCCCGCCAAGATACCGGGCTTGTCTGGCGTTACATCTGGCGCGGTGGGTTTTTGGATCAAACGCCACTCAGGTACTTTGAGCACCATCAAGCCCATTGCCAAGAGAAGTAAGAACGCCAAAACAGCAAACATCCAGCGCCAACCAATGGTTGGCAACAACCATTGCACTGGCAAGGTGGAGGCCAGCATGCCAAACGAACCTGTCATCAACATCCAAGAGTTCGCGCGTTGTTGTATGTCGGGCGTGAGCCAACGGCGATAGCCGGTTAAGGGCGCCATCAAACACGCACTGACCCCTGCACCAATCAACATGCGCGATAGCAACAGGCCCATAAAGTTAGTCGCTAAGGCAAACGCCACACAACCGACCACGGCCATGGCCAAGAAACGCAAAACGACTTTCTTAGGACCATGTGCATCTAACCAATGCCCTAAAGGCAATTGGGTCATTGAGAAACCCAAGAAATAACCACCAGCTAACAAACCCAGATCGCGCGCGTGCAGACCGAACTCCACGCTCAAGGTGGGCGACAAGGTGGCAGTGATCGCTCGCAAAAGCGCCGATAAAAAATACGCCACGGCAAAGGCAAAAAATACCCACACCACATCGCGCAATGAAAGCAAGTCGTGCGTCTGTTCTTTGTTAGTCATGTGGGCCATTATCTCGACTTGTTTGTACAGTTTGTGTCGCCTTGACTTCTGTTCGGCGTCACGATGTAACTTGTCTGTCTTGTATCGGACAGCTTTTGCACGACAATTTGGCAATGAACGCATTAGATGGCATACGCATACTCGATTTATCCCGCGTGCTCGCGGGCCCATGGTGTACCCAAACACTCGCCGATTTAGGGGCAGACGTTGTCAAAGTCGAACGCCCCATATTTGGAGACGACACCCGTGGTTGGGGACCTCCCTTTTTAAAAGACGCAGCCGGTAACGACAGCACAGATGCCGCCTATTACCTAGGCACCAACCGCAACAAGCGCTCTATCACTTGCGATATTGCATCTGTGCAAGGCCAAGAGATTATTCGTGCACTTGCCTTGGTCAGCGATGTGTTTATTGAAAACTTCAAAGTGGGTGATATGGCGCGCTATGGCTTGGACTTCGCCTCGCTTGCCAAAATCAATCCGCGCTTGGTGTATTGCAGCGTGACGGGCTTTGGCCAGACTGGGCCTTACCGTGAACGCGCCGGATACGACTATGCAGTGCAAGGTATCGGTGGTTTGATGAGCGTCACCGGTGAGCGCGACGATTTAGGCGGAGGCCCACAAAAAGTGGGGGTGGCTGTCGCCGATTTGTTCACGGGCATGTACGCATCCGTTGCTATCTTGGCTGCGCTTCGACATGCAGAGAGTACGGGGCAAGGCCAACACATCGACATGGCTTTGTTAGACACACAAGTTGCCATGTTGGCGAATTTAGGCGCGAACTATTTGGTGTCTGGCAAAGTACCGGGTCGCGCAGGCAACGCGCATCAAAACATCGTTCCTTACCAAGTATTTGAAGTGGCTCCCGCTGCAGATGGCAGCAAAGACCATTTGATTTTGGCAGTTGGCAACGACGGGCAATATGCCAAGTTCTGCGCAGTGGCAGGCAGACCAGAGCTTTCTCAAGACCCTCGGTTTGCTAAAAATTCTGAGCGGGTTCGTAACCGCGCAGTGCTGGTGCCCATGCTTGAAGAAGTGATGCGCACACGCAGCAAACAAGATTGGCTCAGCGCATTAGAAGCAGCCAAAGTGCCTTGTGGTGCCATCAATAATTTGGCAGAAGTGTTTGACGACCCGCATGTGCAATCGCGTGCGATGGTCCATACATGGGACAGGCCCACAACTGGGCCCGTCAATTTGGTGTCTAGTCCGATGAAACTAAGCGCAACACCTGTGCGTAATGACTTTGCGCCACCCCTTTTGGGGCAAAACACAAACGAGGTGCTGGGTGAGTTGCTGGGCTTTTCAGAAGAAAAAATCCAGCAACTGCGCAAAGACGCAATTATTTAGCGCGAAAGTCGTCGTGGCATGTTTTGCACGTGCCTGCCGTTGCACCAAATGCTGTTTTAAATGCATCTTGGTTACCGCTTTTTGCAGCAGCGACCAACTTGACTGACTCAGCTTGCAATTTGCCAGCATAGTCTTTGAACTTAGCGCTGTCTTTCCAGATTTCAGCTTTGGCTTTGGTGTCGCCGCTGTCTGATCCGTCTACAAAAGCAGCCCAGGGCAGTTTGGCCATTTCCGCCACAATTTCTGCGTTCTCAGTGGCAGTCTTTGCATCAAATGGAACACGTCCTTGTGCCATCGCTCCTAAGCGTGATGTGTGGGCACCTAAAACTGTCAATGCTGCTTTGCGGTATTTGATAGCGTCTTCAGGTTTTGCAAATTGCGCTTGCGCTGAAGATCCGATAAAAGTTGCGCCCATAACTAATAGGGGTAGGAGAAGTTTTTTCATGCAAAAAGTCCTTAAGGGTTGAAAATAGGTGTTTTGACGCACACAGATTTCATTCTATGCATTCCGTGTGACCTTTGTTTATCTGAATTGAATATGCCATGACACAAGAAGCCCACACAGTCAAAACCCGAATTTGGGATCTTCCTACCCGAATCTTCCACATATGGCTGGCTCTGTGCGTGTTGGGCTTGGTCTTGACAGGTGGCAACGGTGACTTTGCCATGACTGTTCACTTTTATTTGGGTTACGCCGTGTTGAGCTTGGTTTTTTTCCGCGTTATTTGGGGCATTGTGGGTGGGCATTGGTCTCGGTTTACGACTTTTGCCCCAAGTCCTTCCGCTTTGTTTTCCTATTTGCACAACTTTAGGCGCCCAGAGGCCAAGCCCTCTATTGGACATAACCCTTTGGGTGCGATTTCTGTTTTCGTTTTTCTTCTTGTGCTTTTATTGCAAGGTCTCAGTGGATTGATGACCGATGACGATATCAGCATCAGCGGCCCTTGGACTGCGTTGGTTCCCAATACTTGGATTGGGTTTGCAAGCGCCTACCACACCGAAATAGGTTTTCCGCTCATTTTGTGTCTGATTGGCGTACATATCACTGCGGTTCTCTACCACTTGCTTGTAAAGAAGCAAAACCTCATCCGGCCCATGATCGATGGTGATAAGTTGGTATCCCCTAATACGCCTGCTTCGCGCGACTCTTTGCAAACCCGTTTGATTGCGCTTGCTGTTGTCGGCGCATGTGCTTATGGTGTGTACAGACTAGTGACACTCAGTGCCGCACCATAAAAAAGCCCAGCTTGAAACCGGGCTTTTTATGAAGCATCGCGCTTAATGAACGTGCTTGAATGCCAGCAGATTACAGTGATTTGTTAGCTGCTTGCGTCAACATCGTTTGCGCATCGCTGACTTCAAATTTACCAGGGCCTTCAACGTTCAAAGTGGCGACCTTGCCATCTTTGACCAACATCGAATAGCGGTTGCTACGCACACCCATACCGCGCGCTGTTAAGTCAAGCGTCAGGCCAGTCGCTTTGGCAAAGTCTGCACTGCCGTCACCCAACATGCGGACTTTTCCAGCTGTGTGTAAGTCGCGCGCCCAAGCGCCCATCACGAAAGCGTCGTTGACGCTGACGCACCAAATTTCATCAACGCCTGCTGCCTTTAATTCAGCAGCGTGATCTACATAGCCAGGCACGTGTTTAGCCGAGCAAGTAGGTGTAAATGCACCGGGTAATCCAAAGACTGCAACGGTTTTGCCAGCAGTTGCTTTTGCAACATCGACGGCGTTAGGGCCGATGCTGCAACCCTCGCCTTCCACCTCTGAATATTCCATCAGGGTGGTGTGTGGCAATGTGTCTCCGACTTTGATCATGGGATGCTCCTAAAGAGGTGGTTAAAAGTGAGGGCTAGAAAAGCAAAACGACCCACATTGTGGGCCGTTTTTGGGGTGTTTGCAGGACGAGCCTACAAAAACTTAGACTGCAGCTGCTTTCTCAACCAAACGGGTCGCGACCCAGTTTTTGGTTTTAGAAATTGGCTTGCTTTCTGTGATTTCAATCACATCGCCCAAGTGAAACTCGCCGGTTTCATCATGTGCGTGGTATTTGCTCGATTTAGCAACAATCTTGCCGTAGAGCGCATGCTTGACGCGTCGCTCGACCAGCACGGTGACCGTCTTGGCGCGTTTGTCACTGACCACCTTGCCGATCAAGGTGCGTTTGAGGGATTTTTTGGTGTCCGTCATCTTCACTGTCCTTATTTGGCGGCTTGCTTTTCAGCAAGGATGGTTTTGGCACGTGCAATGCTGCGACGGGTCGTGCGCAGTTGCGAGGTGTTGTTGAGTTGTTGGGTGCCTTTTTGCATACGCAAACCGAAGTGGGCTTTTTGCAAAGCTTTGACTTCTTCTTTCACACCAGCAACATCTTTTTGGCGTAGTTCAGCAGCTTTCATTTCTTATATCTCCTGAATTTATTGACCAATCATGCGGGCCACGAATGTGGTGCGCAAGGGCAACTTGGCAGCGGCCAAGCGGAAGGCTTCACGCGCGAGTTCTTCTGGAACTCCCACGATCTCATACAACACTTTGCCGGGTTGGATTTCTGCGACGTAGTACTCGGGGTTACCTTTACCGTTACCCATACGCACTTCAGCAGGCTTTTGGGAAATCGGTTTGTCAGGGAACACACGAATCCAGATACGGCCGCCACGTTTGACGTGACGGGAAATCGCACGACGTGCGGATTCAATTTGACGTGCCGTGAGACGACCGCGGTCAGTGGACTTCAGACCGAAATCACCAAACGCTACGGTGTTGCCACGGGTAGCGATGCCGGTGTTGCGGCCTTTTTGTTCTTTGCGGTATTTACGGCGTGCTGGTTGCAGCATGCTTATTCTCCTTGACCGTCCGCAGCCGTGCCAGTGGCTGTGGGCGCGGCAACCTTGCGGACGCGCTTGACGGTAGTTTTAGGGGCATCAGCGGCTTCAGCGGGTTTATCGCTGCCATCCGTTGGTGCGGCATTGGTTCCGGCAGGACGACGAGCGCCTGTACGTGCAGGACGATCGCCTGCGGGGCGTGCATCGCGGCGTGGGCCACGTGGACGACGCTCTTCTTCAGCACGGGGCTCAGCGGCGGCGGGTAGGTCATTACGGCCTAATGTGTCGCCTTTGTAAACCCACACTTTGACACCGATGATGCCGTAAGTGGTTTTTGCTTCAGAGGTTGCGTAATCGATGTCAGCGCGCAATGTGTGAAGTGGCACACGACCTTCGCGGTACCACTCGGTACGTGCGATTTCGATGCCGTTCAAGCGACCAGCCGACATGATCTTGATACCTTGGGCACCGAGACGCATGGCGTTTTGCATGGCGCGCTTCATGGCGCGACGGAACATGATGCGCTTTTCGAGCTGTTGGGTGATGCTGTCGGCGATCAACTGGGCATCGATTTCAGGCTTGCGCACTTCTTCGATGTTGACCGACACAGGCACGCCCAAACGGCTAGCGAGTTCGCGCTTGAGTGTTTCAATGTCCTCACCTTTTTTACCAATCACCACGCCTGGACGTGCTGAGAAGATAGTGATGCGGGCGTTTTTAGCAGGGCGCTCAATCAGCACGCGTGAAACAGCAGCGTTTTTGAGTTTGGCCTTGAGGTACTCGCGTACCTTGATGTCTTCAGCCAGCATGCCAGCGAAGTCACGGTTGCTAGCGTACCAACGGCTGGCCCAGTTACGGCTGACCGAGAGGCGAAAGCCTGTTGGGTGGATTTTTTGTCCCATATCTTTCTTAACCCTTTCAGTTGCCGACTGTCACGTACACGTGGCAGGTAGGCTTGCTGATACTGTTGCCGCGGCCTTTGGCGCGGGCGGTGAAACGCTTGAGCGTGGCGCCTTTTTCGACGTAGATGGTTTTCACCTTCAACTCGTCGATATCTGCACCGTCGTTGTGTTCGGCATTAGCGATGGCGGACTCCAACACTTTCTTGACAATACCAGCAGCTTTTTTCTGCGTGAAAGTCAAGATGTTGAGTGCGTGATCAACTTTTTTGCCGCGAATCATGTCCGCAACCAAACGGCCTTTATCAACCGAGAGACGGACGCCCCGAAGGACTGCACGTGTTTCCATGGTGTTTCCTTATTTCTTTTGGACTTTTTTGTCCGCGGGGTGACCTTTGAAGGTGCGCGTCAAGGCGAATTCGCCGAGCTTGTGGCCCACCATCTGGTCTGTGATGTAAACAGGGACGTGTTGCTTGCCGTTGTGCACAGCGATGGTCAAGCCGATGAAATCGGGCAAAACCATAGAACGACGTGACCAAGTTTTCACCGGCTTTTTGTCTTTGGTTGCAATGGCTTTGTCGACCTTGGCCACCAAGTGGTGGTCAACAAACGGACCCTTTTTGAGAGAGCGAGTCATTTGTTACCCCTTACTTTTTGCGACGCGACACAATCATGACTTGTGTGCGTTTGTTGTTACGGGTACGGTAGCCTTTGGTCAGGTTACCCCATGGGTCGACAGCATGACGGCCTTCGCCGGTGCGACCTTCGCCACCGCCGTGTGGGTGATCCACTGGGTTCATCGCGACGCCGCGCACGGTTGGGCGAATACCCATCCAGCGCTTGACGCCTGCTTTGCCCAAACGGCGCAGACTGTGTTCTTCGTTTGCGACTTCACCAATGGTGGCGCGGCATTCGATGTGGATCTTGCGAACTTCACCAGAGCGCATACGCACTTGGGCGTAAGTGCCTTCACGCGCCAACAAAGTGGCTGACGTGCCAGCGGAGCGCGCGATTTGCGCACCAGCACCAGGCTTCAATTCGATGCAATGGATCGTTGAACCGACGGGAATGTTGCGGATGGGCAACGTGTTGCCAGCACGGATCGGAGCTTCCGAACCGCTGAGCAATGTTGCGCCAACTTCTAATCCACGCGGTGCAATGATGTAAGCACGCTCACCGTCTGCATAGCAAATCAAAGCGATATGCGCCGTGCGGTTTGGGTCATATTCAATACGCTCGACCTTGGCAGGAATCGCGTCTTTGTTACGACGGAAGTCAACCACACGGTAGTGGTGCTTGTGACCACCGCCCTTATGACGGGTAGTGATGTGACCGTTGTTGTTACGACCCGATTTTTGGTGCTGGGGCTCCAGCAACGGGGCGTAAGGCTCACCTTTGTGCAGGTGGTCACGGGTAACTTTGACAACGCCGCGTTGACCGGGCGATGTCGGTTTCATCTTGATGACTGCCATGATTAAGCGGCCTCCCCAGAGATGTTGAGTTCTTGACCAGGTTTGAGCGTCACATAAGCCTTGCGCACGTTGTCGCGACGACCGATGGATTTGCCAAAACGCTTGGTTTTGCCTTTGGTGTTGACGACGGATACGCCTTGCACCTCGACCTTGAACATCAATTCCACTGCGGCTTTGATTTCAGGTTTGGTAGCGTCTTGCAACACTTTGAAAGTCACTGCATTGCTTTTCTCTGCAACCATGGTGGCCTTTTCAGACACCACAGGCGAGACCAACACTTGCATCAAGCGACCTTCGTCGAATTGGGTAGTTTGGTGTCCGTGGCTCATGCGAACATCTCCTTGAGTTGGTCCATAGCAGCCTTGGTCACCAACACCTTGCGGTAGTGGACCAATGACAATGGATCGGCGTAACGGGGCTCAACCACCATCACGTTGGGCAGATTGCGTGAAGCCAAGTACAGGTTGTCGTCCACTTCGTCAGAAATGACCAACACCGATTGCAAATTCATCGCTTTGAATTTGGCTGCCAGCAATTTTGTTTTGGGCGACTCCACTTTCAACGACTCGACCACAGCCAAGCGGCCTTCGCGTGCGAGTTGCGAGAAGATGGACGCCATACCTGCGCGGTACATCTTCTTGTTGATTTTTTGTGTGAAGTTTTCGTCAGGCATGTTTGGGAAAACACGACCGCCGCCACGCCAAATGGGCGAAGACGTCATACCAGCGCGAGCGCGACCGGTACCTTTTTGCTTGAACGGCTTCTTGGTGGAGTGCTTGACTTGTTCGCGGTCTTTTTGTGCGCGTGTGCCTTGGCGTGCGTTGGCTTGATAAGCCACGACGATTTGGTGCACCAAGTCTTCGTTGTATTCGCGACCGAACACAGTTTCAGGGGCGTCGTATTTAGCCGATGCTTGACCTTGGTCGTTCAGGAGTTCGACTTGCATCAAATGGCTCCTTTCGCTTTGACAGCAGGACGCACGGTCACAAAACCACCAGCAGAGCCGGGGACTGCGCCACGAACCAACAAGAGTTGGCGCGCTTCATCGATGCGGATGATGTCAAGGTTTTGGGTGGTCACAGTGTCCACGCCCAAGTGACCCGACATACGCTTGCCTGGGAACACGCGGCCTGGGTCTTGCGCCATACCGATCGAGCCGGGCACATTGTGCGAACGGCTGTTACCGTGCGATGCGCGTTGTGACTTGAAGTGGTGACGCTTGATCGTGCCTGCAAAGCCTTTACCGATGGTGGTGCCTTGCACGTCGACTTGTTGGCCGACTGCAAAGACATCCGACACGGGCACGGTGGTACCTGCCGCATATTTGGCAGCGGTATCAGCGTTGACTTGGAATTCTTGGATGATTTCGCCAGCTTCGACGCCTGCTTTCGCAAGGTGTCCAGCCATTGGCTTGGTCACACGCGATGATTTGCGCGCACCAAACGTAACCTGCAAGGCTACGTAGCCGTCATTTTCCTGGGTCTTGACCTGGGTGACACGGTTGTTAGATACATCTAGCACTGTGACGGGAATAGCATCCCCCTCATCAGTGAACAGACGCATCATGCCCACCTTGCGCCCCAGCAATCCCAAACGGATGCTTTGACTCATTGTTGTTCTCCAAAACTCTCACCGCGGCCACTTCAATTGGCAGCCACGTTTGGAATGTGAAAGAAGGTTGATAAATTGCTCTGGGCTTTTCGCTCAGAGCCTGCGATTGTATCGCTTTTTTCGCCCCACTGGCAAGCTTTATGGGGCAGGTTTGTTTAGGCGGGGCTAAAGCCCACGCCCAAACGTTGCATTACTGCAACTTGATTTCTACATCCACGCCGGCGGGCAAGTCGAGCTTCATCAAAGCGTCTACCGTTTTATCGGTAGGGTCGACGATGTCCATCAAACGCTGGTGGGTACGAATCTCGAGCTGGTCACGGCTAGTTTTATTGACGTGCGGTGAACGCAAGATGTCAAAACGCTTCATGCGGGTTGGCAAAGGCACGGGGCCTTTGACAATCGCGCCAGTACGTTTAGCAGTGTCAACGATTTCAGCAGCGGATTGGTCGATCAGTTTGTAGTCAAACGCCTTGAGGCGGATACGGATTTTTTGCTTGGTGGACATATGGATACCCTTTAAGCAATGATTTTCGCAACCACACCCGCACCGACGGTCTTGCCGCCTTCACGGATCGCAAAGCGCAAGCCTTCTTCCATCGCAATCGGGTGGATCAACTTCACAGTGATCGACACGTTGTCTCCAGGCATCACCATCTCTTTGCCTTCTGGCAACTCAATCGCTCCCGTCACGTCCGTCGTGCGGAAGTAGAACTGGGGACGGTAGTTGTTAAAGAATGGCGTGTGACGCCCGCCTTCGTCTTTACTCAAGACATAGATCTCTGCCGTGAAGTGGGTGTGTGGCTTGACTGAACCAGGCTTGCACAACACTTGACCGCGCTGCACATCTTCGCGCTTGGTTCCGCGCAACAAAATACCCACGTTGTCACCCGCTTGGCCTTGGTCGAGCAACTTGCGGAACATCTCAACGCCTGTACAGGTCGTCTTCTGTGTGTCTGCAATGCCCACGATTTCAATCTCTTCGCCAACCTTGATGATGCCGCGCTCGATACGACCTGTCACCACGGTGCCGCGGCCAGAGATCGAGAACACATCTTCCACTGGCATCAGGAAGTTGCCGTCCACAGCGCGCTCAGGCGTTGGGATGTAGCTGTCCAATGCGTCAGCCAATTTCAAAATAGCCGCTTCGCCCAAGTCACCCTTGTCGCCTTCCAAGGCCAGCTTGGCTGAGCCGTGGATGATGGGGGTAGCGTCGCCTGGGAAGTC
>CANBZB010000028.1 GCA_947373745.1 Burkholderiales bacterium
CAAATGCTGCAGTTATTGGCTCACCATACTCCATAACCCCGTCGCTACTCACAGGCGGTACATTCAACTCCAACAACTACACAATATCTTATGCAGCAGGAAGTTTGAGCGTTAATCAAGCCCCGCTAACTATTTCGGCAAATAGCAGCACCAAAACTTACGGGGACACAGTCACTTTCCTCGGCAGTGAGTTTTCTTCCACAGGCTTAAAAAATAGTGAAACACTGGGGTCGGCAACGATATCTAGCGCGGGTGCTTCACCTGGCGCTGGCTACAGCGCGTCTCCTTACCCAATCGCTATTTCATCTGTGACAGGCGGATCCATCAACCCTATCAACTCAAATAATTACGCTATTTCGTACATCAATGGTGGATTAACAGTAAATAAAGCTAATCTCACAGTCACGGCAAACAGTTACACCAAAACGTATGGCGATTCAATGACATTTGCCGGATCTGAATTCACCACTGCTGGCCTCAAAAACAACGAAACAGTTGCTACAGCAACCCTATTAAGCAGTGGATCTCCGAGCACTGCGCCCTACAGTATCAGTCCTTATGCAATAACACCATCAGCACTATCTGGTGGAACCTTTAATACAGAAAATTACAACATCTCATATGTTGATGGCGGTCTCAGTGTCAATAAAGCTAATCTGACAGTAACCGGTAATAGCCTTGTCAAAACCTACGGTGACTTGGTAACTTTTTCTGGTTCAGAGTTCAGTATATCTGGGCTTAAAAACAACGAGACGGCCACTACAGCGACATTAACCACTTCAGGGGCGGCAACAAATGCAGCCTATAGCAGCTCCCCCTACGCCATCATGACCTCAGGGCTCGCAGGAGGAACATTTAGCGCAACCAACTACAACATTAGCTACTTGAATGGAGATCTAAGAGTTAATAAAGCCAATGCCACAGTCACAGGCCTCACAGGGTCAACTGAATTTGATGGGACAACAAAAACATTAACTGGATTTACTGCGACTGGGCTTGTCAATAACGAAACAACAGGGGACATAGCAAAAAGTGCAAACAATCCTAATGGCATAAGCGCATCAACTTCCGGAAGGTTCTCTGGCACTTATCTCAATACGCCTTTCGGCACAGCAAACAATTACAACCTTAGCTTTGTCAGTGGCCAGCTAGTAATTACGGGTTGCCCAGGTGGGCCTCCATGTACCGCTATAGGTCCTCAAACTACTGCGAGCAATATCACCCCAGTTGTCATTCCTGCAATGACAGCTCCTAGCTTCGCGAGTGCCGTCGTGTCAACTACAGCGCCAACCAGTAGTGCTGCACCTGTCGTGACATTTGCATCCAGCTCAGGCGGCGGTTCGTTTGGTGCAGCGGGTGGCGCATTAACTTTAGGCAATAACAACACCCCAATTAACTCTGTAAATACAGTTAACGTAACTTCATCTGGTAACACGCCAACAAGTTCTTCGCCTGCAACTTCAACAACAATTACAACCAACGCAAATACTGGGGCCAATCCTACAAACCCAGCAACCAATGCCGTAAATATTGCAACAAACTCTCCTGCAGCGACTGGAGTAGTGGCGGTCAATAACACTGCTACGACCCCTACCAACGTTACAGCGATCCAAGCTAACGTCGTCAACCCTCAAAGACTCGCTGACATCCTGAGTAAAAAAGATCCAGTAGAAATTGCTACAACGCTTCCACCTAACCAAGTAGCTCAACTCTCACCAGAACAAGTAGCGCCTTTAATCAATTCGCTCAGCGTCCGTCAATTGATGTCTTTAACCAATGATCAGATTGCAAAATTTGACTCCGTACGCCAAACCGAGTTAGTTAACATCATTAAAGCTCTCAAAGATAACCCAGAAAGAGCTGCAGAAAAAGCCTTCACACCCACAGACAAGACATTTGCCCAATTAGCTGCCAATGGATTGCTGAAAGAACAAATTGAGACACTATCTAACCGCGTCACACAGATCAACCAAAACCGAACGACCTTCAACATAGACACACCGCAAAAGCTTGCCGAGCTTTTGACTAAAAAAGACCCTGTAGAGATTGCTGCTGCATTACCTAGCAACCAAGTCCCGCAACTCACGCCTGAGCAAGCAGCACCTTTGATTAGTTCGCTCACCGTTCGTCAACTGTTGTCATTGACTAACGAGCAAATATCTAAGTTTGACTCCGCGCGTCAAACGGAGTTGCTCAATATCATCAACGTTATCAAGAACAACCCCGAGAAAGCTGCTGACAAGGCCTATACCGCCATTGATAAGACGACTGCGCAATTCGTGGCTAGCGGACTAATGCAAGAGCAAATAGATACGCTTGCATCAAGAGTGACGCTGGCAACTCAAAACAGAGCGACTACCAATCTAGAAGGTCCGCAAAGGTTAGCGGAGATTATGAACAAGAACACTTCAGTAGAAGTAGCCGCAGCCCTACCCAGCAATTTAGTACCGCAACTCACGTCAGAGCAAGTCGCGCCTCTCATCAACACACTGAGCGTGAAACAACTTTTGTCCTTGACCAATGAGCAAATGTCTAAGCTAGACCCTGCGCGCTTAGCAGAACTGCTCAATATTCTCAAAGGCCTAAAAGACACCCCAGAAAAAGCCACCGACAAAGCCTATACGCCCGAGGACAGAGCAGTCGCAAAATTTGCTGCCAATGGTTTACTTAAAGACCCGATTGAACGACTCTCCCTGAGAGCCAACTACATCGCTGACAATAAATTCAAAGACCCTCTAAGTAAAGAGTTGGCAGACCTCACTAACCCTCCAGTTCCTGCGAATGCTCCAGTAGCGAGAAATACGCCTAACCAAGTCAACCGACCACTTACCGCAACTCAACTGGCAGCCCAAAATCCAAACCGAGAGACGCCCAACCTAACACCTGCGCAAGTTGCAGCTATGGACCCCAAAGATCTGGGACCATTACTGAGCCAACTCAATGCCAATCAGTTGCTGGGCATTACCAATGCACAAATGGCAAGGCTAGAAGGCGTCTATCTCAATCAATTGACTGCTCTGTTGAACTTTGTACAGGACAAAACAGCTAACCCTGTTGCGAATGCAGGCGCTACACCACAAGGCAACCGTGTGAACAACACAAATATCTTTATCAACCAACCAGTTGCAAAACTGGCTGGTGCAACCCTGCTAGCCGAGCAACCTAATGCTGCCCCAACACCAACTATTCCAACAGCTCCGCCAGCATTAGCCAGCGTGGCCTTAACTCCCAAGCAGGTGTCTGAGTTAGACCCAACCCAACTCGCAGCATTGATCAACCAGCTGAACGCCAATCAATTGATGGCCATTACCAATGCACAAATGGCTAGGATGGACGGGCGTGCGCTTAACCAACTCACGATTTTGATGAACTTTGTGCAGCAACGAACTGCCAATAACAATGGCACACCTAATGGCAACAACCCAGCTAATGGTGGAACAAATACAAATACGAACATATTTGTCAATCAACCGGTTTCTAGACTTGCTAGCAACGCCCTGCTCAACGAGCAACCCAAACCAACTGCACCAGTGGGAGCCCAGTCTTTTACACAAACCAACATCACGGTTAATTTGACGCCCAAACAAGTGTCAGAACTTGACGCAGCACAGTTGGCGCCGTTGATAAGCCAACTCAATGCAAACCAGTTGATGGCAATTACCAATGCACAGATGGCACGTATGGATAGCCAATCGATCAACCAGTTGAATATTTTGATGAACTTTGTACAACAAAGGGCATTGAATTCGAATACCAATACAACTATTTATATCAACCAGCCGGTATCGCAAATTGCTGCGGCATCTTTAATGAATGACCAACCGCCGCCAACTCAAATTGCCGGCGCTACCCCTGCCCCTATTGCAACAGTGCCACTTTCACCCCAACAAATTGCAGGCCTCACGCCTAGCCAAGTTGCTCCGCTACTCAACCGCATGAATTCACGTCAACTTATGGCTGTGACTGATACGCAAATGGCTAGCTTAGACAGTGCCAACTTGAACCAGTTGATCACTCTGCTCAATTTCATCCAAGATAGTGCGAGAACCTCGCCAATAGTGACTAATAATTTTGCAACAAGGCCAGTCGCTGGGTTCTTACCACCTGAGTTGAATACTAGTCAGACAGTGACACAGCCATAAAAGGAACTATGCAGAATTCTTTCTAATCGATCCTGGCGTTACACCCAACTTCTTTTTAAATGCAGTTATGAAATGATTTACACGAGAGTAACCAATTTTATGAGCGCGCATTTGATTACGTCACGCTAAAACAGCTTAAGCAGTGAATACGTAAGATTTTTAAAGTTAAAGTATCAATGAAAAAGAAAGCTCCGATTGCGCTACTCTTGGCAACTCTGATCGCAGTTTTATTTCTGCACATTGAGTTGACGGCAACTTCTAACGGAACCTTGTTCGTTGTAGACAACCAAGAAATTGATTTTGTTGGAAGCATCAATAACCAATGGAATCGATACACCAGAAGCTGCAAGAGTGTTACCCGACTTTCACCTTCTGAAGAAAAATACCAAATTGCGCAATCGCTCATTGAAAATTACAGTCCACCACAGTCAAAGTTCGCAACGATTGCAAGTGCGTGGTCTGCTGATGCGTGGACACTGGTTGAAGTTGAATTCACAGACCTGCTACCGGCGGTAGTGCTCATTCAAAACAAAGAGAATCAGCATTTCGTAGTGCCGAATGCAGTATGGAGCGGCTACACAAAACCTTGGAAATCAGCGCCTCATATCAGGAAATATATTTCAAGTCATGCAACTGGAATGCCTCCAGCGTTGACGAATTGCTTTGATCCGCAGTCTCAGTCATTCCAATAATCGCCAATGTATACAACTCTACATTAGTCTTTGATCAATGAACAAGTGAAACTCTCAATTCCATTGAATCCTATTCGATCGATTCACGACCTCTAGAAGCAGCGTCAATACTTAATTAACTTTCGCTGCTACCAGCACATCTAGCCTAGTAGATGCCCAGTCTTAACAAAGATAGTGCAGCCCTCTTTACTAAAAGGCTTGTGCATACTCAAATGCGGACTTCTGATCCAAGATCCAGCTGGATAGCGACCATGCTCATCTTCAAACACACCATCCACGACAAAAATTTCCTCACCACCGTAGTGCCTGTGTGGATTGAAATATGTTTGTGGCGCCCACTTAACTAAAGTCGATCCACTGCCCTGCTGCATGAGAGGCATTACGTTTAGGCCAGGAACCATGCCTTGATACCAAGGTGCAGATGTCGTATCAATAACTTCTCGAACAACTTGGTCTGGGCCAAGATGACGTAGCTTCACAAACAGGGTGCACCCAGATTCACTGAATGGCGCGTGGGAGGAGCCCGGGGGATTCATGATGTACGTGCCAGCAGGATAGTTGCCAGTCTCATCACTAAAAGTTCCATCCAAAACCAATATCTCTTCCCCAAGATCATGATGATGGGTGGGAAACGTAGAGCCTGGTTTGTATCGAACGATAGAAGTTGCCTTTGCTACTTCATCCCCTTGTCGCTCAAGCATTCGTCTCTCAACATCTGACTCTGGGCTTGGAAGCCAAGGAAGGTCATGATGATTGATCACGACTCTGTGACTGTAATCAGCGTTGATATTCATGGATCAGCAACTACTTGGCATGGGCTAATAAAAAACACCCTAGGGACCGAAAAAGTCGCTAGGGCGCATGAATGTTGGGGTGGCTGATGGGGCTCGAACCCACGACAACAGGAATCACAATCCTGGACTCTACCAACTGAGCTACAGCCACCGTAAGGGGAAAATTATAACCGAGACGCTTTTATTTCAACTTTGAAAGCGTCTTTCAGCCAACGGTAGTAAGAAGCCTCCTCAGCTCCCGCCCACCATTGCATATATTGCTGTCGTTCGCGCCCCTGTTGCTGGGCATCAACTGTTTCTCGAGGCAAGATTTTCTCGACCTTGACCACAGCATATCCACTGCTGCCCAAATCCACGCCTACCCAAGCAGGTAGTGTTTGGGTATTGGCGCGCAATGCGGCTTCAACCACTGCATCGGAAAGTTGTTGCTTTTGTTCGCGAGAAACCACGACTGATGCAGCTAACTTTGCTTTGTCGGGTGATACCTTCCACTGCGCCAAATTACTTTGACCATCTTGCTTGGCACGCTCCAAGGCTTTTTGTGCAACCACTTGTTCGCGGACTTTGTCTTTGACATCGGCCAATGGCAAGATACGCGCAGCTTGGTAATGGGTGATACGTGCAGAGGCCAAGACATTAGGGGCTAATTCAATCGCCTCCGTATTGCGCTTTTTCTCAATCGTGTCGCTCGAGAAGATAGCTGCTAACAATTTGGGGTTGTTCATGGCTGTGCCACTCGCTGTTGGCACGGGTTCTGTGCCTACACCTTTGGCATGTTGAATATCAAGTTTCAGCTTATCGGCTGCCGGTTTCAGACTGTCTGACTGCTCATAGACCAGATTGGTGAATTGGTCTGCAGCTTCCGCGAATTTACGCTGCGCCAACTGACGTCTTGCGTCGGTCTCTAGGCTGGCACGTGACTCTTCAAAAGTCTTTTGTTTAGGCTGCTTGATGTCGGTCACGCGAATAATGTGAAAGCCGAATTCTGACTCGACCACATCACTGGTCTCACCCTTCTTCAATGCAAAAGCAGCATCTTCAAAAGGTTTCACCATGGCGCCGCGTGCAAAAAAATCTAAGTCACCACCTTTATTGGCTGAACCTGTGTCTTGCGAGAATTTTTTGGCGAGTTCTGCGAATTTATCGGGCGACTGTTTCAAGGTAGTCAAGATTTCTTGTGCTTTGGCGCGGGCTTTGTCACGCTCAGCAGCAGTCACTGATTTGTCAGCATTAATCAATATATGGCTGACTCGACGCTCTTCCAAGTTAGCCAAGCGCGCTAGGTTTTGTTCGTAAAAAGTTTTAAGCTCAGACTCTGGAACGGTGATATTTTTTTGGATGGATGCCAAATCTAGGATCACGAAATCAACATCTGCACGCTCGGGCGACTTGAACTTCTCGCCATTGGCTTTGTAATAGTCTTCTAGCTCAGCATCAGTTGGTTTGATTTGCGCAATGAAATCGGACGCTACGAATTTAGCCACTTGAATTTGGCGCTTTTCATAAAACGCATTCAAGGTAACGTCTGCCAGCGCAGGCGTCGCAAAACTGGTGATGCCTAAACCCGCCATGACTTGACGGGTAGACAAATCAGAACGCACTTGGGCTTCAAATGACTCTGGCGTCAAGCCTTGCGTAGCCAGCAACTGCCGATAGCGCTCTAGGTCTAGTGTTCCATCTGGTCGACGCAGGCCAGCAATGCTGGGGTTTTGTTGTAGCTCATTAGCCAGTCGCTGATCGCTGACGTTCAAATGCATTTTCTGGGCAACAACTTGCAACAAGCGCTCACGCACCAACCGATCAAGCGTAGCTTGCTTGGCGATAGATGAGTCAAATAACTTGGCGTCTAGATTTGGCATGGCTGCACGCATGCGATCAACTTGCATTTTGTGCGCGTTGTCTAGCTCAGGCTGCAAAATTTCTGTCCCATCCACAGTCGCAACCACGGCCCCTTTTTCGCGCATGCGGCTGTAGCCTTCAAGCCCGAACAAAACAAAGGACGGAAAAATAAGCAAGAACAGCAAAAACTGCATGATCTTGGTGTGTTTGCGAACGAAATCAAACATGTGGATTTTTCAGTTGAGGTTTAAAAGAAAAAGGCGAACACAAAAATGTTCGCCTTGTCTGTCGAGTGGTGGGTGCTGACGGGCTCGAACCGCCGACCTACGCCGTGTAAGGGCGCTGCTCTACCAACTGAGCTAAGCACCCGACTGGAGTGCTGATTAATTCAGCGCGTCCTTTAGACCTTTACCTGGGCGGAACTTTGGCACCTTAGCTGCCTTGATTTTGATAGCAGCGCCAGTCCGTGGGTTGCGACCTGTGCGAGCAGCGCGCTTGCCAACTGCGAATGTACCAAAACCAACCAGTGAAACAGTACCGCCCTTTTTCAGGGTGGTTTTGACACCGCCAATGATGGCTTCTAGTGCGCGAGTAGCAGCAGCCTTAGAAATGTCAGCGTGCTTGGCAATGTGCTCGATGAGTTCAGTCTTATTCACAGATATTCCCTCTCAGTGAGATGTGATGTTGGTTAAATTTGTGTGCGGTAGTTTTTACAAACTACGCGCTCTTGCAATTACGTTGCTGTTGGCTATTAGAGCCATGCATGCAAGGCGTGTCAATTAGTGAAACGCAAGGCATTGCAACGGGGCGGATGGGATTCTAGTCGTTTTTTGATATGAATTTGCGTTGTGTTTAAGGAAAATCACAGGGCTTGCGCAATCGCTTTCCCTAAATCAGAAGTTTTGGCATTGCCTCCAATGTCAGGCGTTCTAGGTGCATGGCTGCTCGGATCTAATACTTTTTCAATCGCTGCGAGCACTGCATCGTGCGCATTTTTATAGCCTAGGAATTCCAGCATCATGGCGCCACACCAAATTTGACCGATCGGATTGGCCAATCCTTGGCCCGCAATGTCTGGCGCAGAACCGTGTACGGGCTCAAAAAGCGATGGGAATTTGCGATCGGGATTGAGGTTGGCGCTAGGTGCAATGCCGATAGTTCCGGTGCAAGCTGGGCCTAGATCGCTCAAGATGTCGCCAAATAAATTGCTGGCGACGACCACATCAAAGAAATCGGGGCGTTGCACAAAGTGCGCTGTCAAGATATCGATATGGAATTTATCTTGACGGATGGTTGGGTAGGCTTTGGCCATTTCCGCAACACGCTCATCCCAATAAGGCATAGTAATAGCGATGCCGTTGGACTTGGTGGCACTGGTCAAATGCTTTTTGGGGCGAGACATAGCTAACTCAAACGCAAACTTGAGGACACGGTCCACGCCAATGCGCGACATGACCGTCTCTTGCATCACGATTTCACGCTCAGTGCCGGGGAACATGCGGCCACCAATGCTGGAATACTCGCCTTCGGTGTTTTCTCGCACGATGTACATATCGATTTCGCCTGGGGCACGCGGCGTTCCGTCTTTACGCACCACAGGCGCGATGATGCCGGGCATCAAACGCGCTGGACGCAAATTGATGTACTGGTCAAATTCACGGCGGAACAACAACAAAGAACCCCATAAAGACACATGGTCTGGAATTTTGTCGGGCCAACCTACCGCACCAAAGTAAATCGCATCGTGGCCGCCGATTTGGTCTTTCCAATCATCGGGCATCATCTTGCCGTGTTTCTCGAAATAGTCCCAGCTAGCAAAGTCGAAATGGTCAAACGCCAAATCAATACCAAATTTACTAGCAGCGGCTTCCATCACACGGATGCCTTCGGGCATGACTTCTTTACCTATACCGTCACCTGCAATGACTGCAATTCTTTTTTTAGACATATGGATTTCTCTTTTTGTGCGTAGCAAAGTGTTTGAAAAACTAAGAGTCAATTTTAGGCGGACGCACCACCAAACTGACACCTAACGCTGTCACCAAAATACCAAGCAGGGTGACAAATGTCATCGTTTCACCAAACAGCACCAAGGCCAGCACTGCGGTAGTTGGAGGAACCAAATACATCAGGCTGGTGACTGAGGCTGCAGCGCCACGTTGTATCAATATATAAAACAAGGAGCTTCCACCCAATGTGAGGCATAAGACCGACCACGTCATGGCATAGAGCATTTGGTGGTTCCATTGAATGGACTCCGTCTCCATCATGGCCAAGGGCAAAGTAACCACCCAAGCCGCTATGAGTTGCACGCTGCTAGCCGTGCGGACATCACAGGGTTTGACAAATTGTTTTTGATACAACGTACCTATCGTGATCGACGCTAAAGCCATGAAAGCCATGCTCAAACTAAATGGCGTGACTTCAATGCCGCCTTCTAATTTGTGCGAAACCACCATAGACAACCCAACGAAACCCAATAACAAACCTTGCCATTGCCTACGCGTGACATGACCGCCTTGCGAGGACAACCAAATGGCAGTAAGGACAGGTTGCAAGCCAACGACCAAGGCAGACAAGCCAGAACCCATGCCACCTTTAACAGCAGACCAGACGCCGCCCAAATAACCTGCCTGCAAAAAAATACCCGTTACAGCCAAATGCAACCATTGACGCTTGTCGCTTGGCCATGGCACTTTGGCCAGAAAAATCCAAGGCAAGAAGCACAGAATAGAAAAAGCAAAACGTAACCAGAGAAATGCAAACGGGGGCGAATGGGGCATGCCAAAGCGCGCCACGATAAACCCCGTGCTCCAAATACCGACAAAGACTATTGGCATGGCGCGCAGCCATGAAAGCCGAGAAGTACTGGCCATTACTTAGCGTGGTCCAAGATATCAGGCCACGCTTTTTGCAGGTAATACACCATGGACCAAACCGTCAATACGCCAGCAATCCATATCAAGACAAAGCCCCAAGCCGCGGTATCGATCACACCAAATAAAACGCCGTCATAAAGCAAAAACGGAATCGCCACCATTTGCATGGTGGTTTTGAGTTTGCCCAACATGTGCACAGCCACGCTGCGGTTCGCGCCGATTTGCGCCATCCATTCGCGCAATGCCGAAATAGCAATTTCACGGCCAATGATGATGAGCGATACCAAGACATCAACCCTACCTAGATGCACCAACACCAACAAACTAGCACACACCAAAAACTTGTCTGCAACGGGATCTAAAAAAGCACCAAATGCAGACGTTTGATTCAACTTGCGCGCCAAATAACCGTCTAACCAATCGGTCAACGCAAAGACCACAAACATAACAGTTGCAAGCAAATTACGTGATGCGTTGTCGATCGGCAAATAGAACAAGCCAGCGATCAAAGGGATAGCTGCAATGCGCGTCAAAGTTAAAAGCGTTGGGATGGTCCACATAAGTGCTTATTCGTAAATGATCTGTGATTGCCCTTGGTGGGCCTGCGCCATCCAACTTGCCAATGCAGCGTCGGTGGGGAAAAATTTAGCTTTTTCGCCAAGTTCAATTTCGGCATTAGCCCCTTCGCGTAGAACCTGTAAACGAACACCCAAGCCGCGCACCAAATTACCTTGCTCAGAAGCCTCTACACGGGCAGGATGTTCGCGCACAATGCGCGCAATATCAGGCACAGTGCCATTGACTGCAACACGCAGATATTTACCAAAACGACAACGCGCTTGGTTCAAGTCCCACACTTGGTTGATCGACAAGCGTAAGCCTCCAGAAAAGCGATCGTTTTGCACTTTGCCCATCACGATCACCAATTCATCATCGCGCAATATATTGCGGTAAGTGTTCATCGTCGCTTCGTCTGCCGTGGCTTCAATCACTGCGGATTTATCGTCTAACTTAAAAATTGCCAATTTACCGCGTTGGCCATTGATGACGCGCATATCGCTCACAATTCCAGTTAACAGCTGGGCATCGCGTGAGTCCATCAAATCGTCGATTCGGGTTTTGACAAAGCTACGCACTTCGCGGTCGACTTCGTCAAATAAATGGCCCGACAAATAAAAGCCTAAAGCTGTTTTTTCTAGAGTCAACCGCTCTTTAACGCCCCAAGGCATCACGCTGACCAACTCGGGTTCTTGCTGACTAGAACCATGGGTGTCGTCACCCATATCAAACAACCCGCCTTGGTTAGCGTTGGCTTCACTTGCAGCCGCAAAATCAAACGCACGGTCGACGCTTTCCAACAAAGAGGCGCGGTTCAAATCTAGGCAATCGAATGCGCCTGCTTTGATCAAAGCTTCTACGGTACGTTTGTTTAAACGCGAGCGGTCAACACGACGCGCAAAGTCATACAAACTGGTGAATGCGCCACCAATGTCGCGCGCAGCCACAATGGCTTCGATCGCTTGCTCGCCGGAACCTTTGATAGCGCCCAAACCATAGCGAATGGTTTTGTCAGAAATGGGCTCGAAGCGATGGGTGCCACGGTTGATATTGGGTGCCTCGAAAGTCATCCCCATCTTTAAAGCGTCTTCATACAAGACCTTGAGCTTATCGGTGTCGTCCATCTCCACCGTCATATTGGCGCAGAAGAATTCAGCGGTGTAGTGCACCTTTACCCAAGCGGTGTGATAGGCCAATAAAGAGTAAGCCGCCGCGTGCGATTTGTTAAAACCGTAACCTGCAAAGCGCTCCATCAAGTCGAAAATTTCATCTGCTTTCTGTGCAGGAATGTTGTTGCCAGCCGCACCTTTTCGGAAGATTTCCCGGTGTTCGGCCATTTCTTCGGCCTTCTTTTTACCCATGGCGCGACGCAACAAGTCGGCGCCACCGAGTGAATAACCTCCCAGAATTTGCGCCGTTTGCATCACCTGTTCTTGATAAACCATGATGCCGTAGGTCTCAGACAACATCCCTTCGACCAAGGGATGTGGATATTCCACTTTTTCGCGCCCATGCTTACGGGCCACGAAACTAGGAATCAAATCCATCGGGCCGGGTCGGTACAGCGCATTCAAAGCAATCAAGTCTTCGAGCCGGGTCGGACGTGCATCACGCAACATGCCTTGCATGCCTCGACTTTCAAATTGGAAGACTGCCTCTGTTTTTCCATCTTGGAACAAACGGTAGGTCGCCACATCCTCAAGTGGGATATTTTCAAAAGCGAAATTTTCTTGGCCTTTGTGGCGCGTCTGTATGAATTGGCGCGCGATTTCTAAAATTGTGAGGGTTGCCAAGCCTAAGAAGTCAAACTTCACCAAACCTGCGGCCTCGACATCATCTTTGTCAAATTGGCTGACGGCAGATTCACTGCCAGGTTGCTGGTAGAGAGGACAAAAATCTGTGAGTTTTCCAGGCGCAATCAATACGCCACCAGCATGCATGCCCACATTGCGGGTCATGCCCTCTAGCTTTTGCGCCAAAGCTAGCAACGTTTTGACTTCGTCTTCTTTTGCCAGACGTTCAGCCAAGATAGGCTCTGCTTTGATCGCCCCGTCGATGGTGATGTGCTGCCCAGGTTTATTGGGAATGAGTTTGCTGATGCCATCACAGAAGGTGTAACTCATATCCAGCACACGGCCCACATCGCGAATCGCAGCGCGTGCTGCCATGGTGCCAAAAGTAGCGATTTGACTAACGGCATTGCGGCCGTATTTGTCTTTCACATAATCAATCACGCGGTCGCGGTTGGTTTGGCAAAAATCAATGTCGAAGTCGGGCATGGATACCCGTTCAGGATTTAAGAAGCGCTCAAACAGCAAGTTGTATTGCAATGGATCTAGGTCGGTAATCTTCAACGAATAAGCGACCAATGAGCCTGCGCCAGAGCCACGACCTGGGCCAACAGGACAGCCATTGTTTTTAGCCCAATTGATGAAGTCCCCCACGATCAAGAAATAACCTGGGAACCCCATTTTCAAAATCGTATTGATTTCAAATTCCAAACGCTCTTCATAGCGTTGGCGTTCGGCTTCACGTTTTGCCGCATCTGGATAGAGATGCACCAAGCGCTCTTTTAAACCTTCATGGGAAGAAAAACGAAAATATTCATCAATCGCCATGCCGTTGGGCGTGGGGTAATCGGGTAACTGGGGCTTGCCCAGCACCAAGGACACATTGCAGCGTTTAGCAATTTCTAGCGTGTTGGCAATGGCAGAGGGAATATCCGCAAACAACTCCTGCATTTGCGCGCTAGATTTGAAATATTGCTCACGCGTGAATTTGCGCACGCGTCGTTGGTTACCCAATATCTCACCTTCGGAAATACACACACGCGCTTCGTGCGCCTCGTAGTCGTCCGGCTGGGTGAATTGCACGGGATGCGTGGCAACGACGGGTAAATTTAAATGCGAGGCCAATTGCACAGCAGCTACCACGTGCGATTCATCATCCGCACGCCCCGCGCGTTGTAACTCGATATAAAAGCGATGCGGAAAGATGCCAGCGATTTGCAAAGCCAATTCACTCGCGCGCGACAAGTCACCTTGCACCAAAGCCTGACCTACAGCACCACTCTGTGCACCTGAGAGGGCGATCAAACCTTGTGACAACTCTTGCAACCAAGCCAACTTGATCACACCCACCGCTTTGTGCACGTTCTGTGTCCAGCCACGGCTGAGCAGCTCGCACAGATTTAAATAGCCCTGCTGGCTTTGCACCAACAAAATCATTTTGGAAAGATGGTTGGCGTCTTGGGTCAGACTCTCCAGATAAATCTCAGCGCCCAACAACGGTTTGACACCAACGCTTCGGGCTTGCTTGTAAAACTTGATGGTGCCGAATAAATTATTGAGATCGGTCAGCGCCAGCGCTGGTTGTTTGTCGTCAGCGGCCACCTGCACCGCATCGTCGATTCGGTTGGTCCCATCGACAACGGAAAACTCTGAGTGCAGGCGTAAATGAACAAACATAAAGTCGATTGTAGGCACACCACCTGCCCACCCTGAGGGCTTGCGTAGCCCTTATGTGCGCATGAGCACTAATGGACTACGCAAATAAAAGCACTCACTAAATTGAATTACCCGCGCAACTTGGCGGCCACGTGCGCGACGCGCTCGCCGTAAGCCTTGGCAGTGTCTAAATCACCCTGTGGAATGTCGGCAGCTGGGCTTGTCGCACCCACTTGCGCCATCAAACCCGAGTTAGAGCCAATTCGGTTGATCGTGCCGTCATTCATAGAAGGCTGACCCACCCAGACCATGCCTTGCTGCATAGCTAGGGTGATGAAGTACTGGATAGTCGAGAGCTTGTCGCCACTGGGGCTAGCGGAAATCGTGAAACCGCCCGCAACTTTGTCTTTCCAGGCGCTAGAAAACCAACGCTTGGACGTGGCATCGGCAAATTTCTTGAACTGCCAAGAGGCCATGCCCATGTACGTGGGTGAGCCAAAGATGATGGCGGCGGCTGCGTCTAGAGCAGACCAGTCAGCGTCAGTGATATTGCCGTCAGCATCAATCGCAATCACTTGCGCCTTAGCGCCTTCCGCCACGAACTGCGCCACGCGCTGGGTATGGCCGTAGCCTGAGTGATAAATAACGACTGTTTTAGTCATAGAAATTCCTTAAGGGTTAAAAAAATTAGGGCGCCAAATCAAAAACCAATACTTCTGCATCCACACCATGTGAGATCGCAATTTGAGTTTCTTTGTCCAACATGGCTGCATCTCCAGTTTTCAATGCATGTCCGTTGACCTGCACCTCACCGCGCACCAAATGCACATAAGCCTTACGACCTGATTCCAAAGCAAGAGTTGCACTCTCATCGCCATCAAAAAGACCTGCATATAAAGATGCATCTGCATGGATCTTGACCAAAGCGTCCTTAGGGCCAGCAATTTGACTCAAGGCACCTCGTTTGGACGCAGGCGGAACAGTTTTTTGCTCATATCCAGGTGCTATGCCGCGCACATTGGGTTCAATCCAAATTTGAAAAAAGTGGGTCGTCTCATTAGGCGCATGGTTGAACTCACTGTGCATCACGCCAGAGCCTGCGCTCATACGCTGCACATCGCCAGGCGGAATACCCTCCACGTTACCGATATTGTCTTGATGCGCCAACTCACCCTGCAACACGTAGCTAATAATTTCCATATCCCGATGCCCATGGGTACCAAACCCCGAACCCGGCGCAATACGGTCTTCATTAATCACCCGCAAATTACCCCACCCCATAAATTGCGGGTCGTGGTATCCGGCAAAAGAAAAACTATGGAATGACTTCAACCAACCGTGGTCGGCGTAGCCGCGATCGAGGGATTTGCGAATAGTGATCATGTGATATGAAACTTGTGATGAGGACTATGCCACTTTGGAGGCGGCATGGTACTCGAAGGAGATGAACAAAGAAAAATAGCAACAACTATTGATATAAGGTCGATACCCAAGAAAACAAGATTCATAAAAGACTAAACGGCCCATCTGTACTCCATAGCGCAGGCATTGCGTTTTCCCGAACCCCCAAAGGCCCAGACAGCGTGTAGAGTCCAAGCCATGACACTCAATATCGCCATCATCGGCGCCGGCATGGCTGGCATCACCGCTGCACGCACCTTGGTCCAAGCCGGACACCGCGTACAAATATTCGAAAAAAGCCGCGGTGCCGCAGGACGCATGTCCACCCGCGAAACAGTGTTCGGCACCTTCGACCACGGCACCCAATACTTCACCGTCCGCGACCCCAGATTTTCTTTAGCGCTCCAAACGGTGGCAGGGACCAAAGAGATTTGCCGCCCATGGAGCGCGAGTGCTGTGCGCGTTTTAGACCCATTGGGGCACGTATTCGAAGCAGCCAAACAAAACCACGATGCACACTTTGTAGCCAGCCCAGGCATGAACGCCTTGGTGCGTCATTGGGCGCAACCTTTAGGCAAAGCATTGCACCTACACAAGCAAGTGCAACGCATGGAACGCAATGCCAAAGGCCAGTGGACTTTGCACAGCATCAACACCAGCACCCGTTCTGAAATTCCAGAAACACACACTGGTTTTGACCGTGTTTTGTTGGCGGTGCCGTCTGTGCAAGCCGAGCAGTTACTGCGTAATTCTGGTACCCACGTTAACGACACACATTTCTTAGATGCGATCAGCAAAGTGCAAGTAGCGCCTTGCTGGACTTTGATGCTCGCGTTTCCAAATGCCAACAATCCCGACCTACCCCATCTAGGCCCCCAATGGAATGCAGCGCGCAGCACGCACCACCGCGTAGCTTGGTTAACCCGCGAGTCTTCCAAACCCGGACGCGGCAAGATTGAACGCTGGACGGTGCAAGCCAGTGCAGCTTGGTCGCAAGAGCATTTGGAAGACGATGCGCCGCGCGTCCAAGCCAAGATGCTGCGTGCTTTCTCAGAACTCACAGGCATTCGCGCAGAACCCAGTTACGCAGAAGTCCACCGGTGGCGTTATGCCCAAACCTTGGTGCCATTAGGCACACCATTCCAGTTCCATGCCTCCACGGGTCTTGGTACTTGCGGTGATTGGCATATTGGCCACCGCGTAGAAGATGCCTTCGTCTCAGGCTTAGAACTCGCCCTCGCCGTCTGCCACTCGGCGCATCGCTTGTAATTTTTTGCGGAAGTGGGCGTGCGCTACATAGGACGATTCGCGCCCTCCCCCACTGGGCCTTTGCATGCGGGTTCATTGGTCGCCGCTTTAGCAAGTTGGTTGGACGCACGTGCACACAACGGGCAGTGGTTGGTACGGATAGAAGATACAGATACACCTCGCTGTGTTGAAGGCGCAGACCAACACATATTGCAACAACTCGCAGCCTGTAGATTGGTCGCTGACGGCGAGCCCACGTGGCAGTCGCAGCGCACGCATCTTTATGAAAAAGCGTTAACCCATTTGATAAATAAAGGTTGGGCCTACCCTTGCAGTTGTTCGCGCAAAGAAATTGAAGAAGTTTATGCATCGCAAGGACAAGGCATAGCGCGGCATAGTGCGGCGGTTTATCCCGGTACTTGCCGCGATGGACTCAACGGCAAACCGGCGCGAGCTTGGCGCCTGAATGTTCAAGCTGTGATCAATGACCTGCATCTACCTCAAACTTTGCAATGGCACGACAGACGAATGGGGCCTCAACAGCAAAACATCGCCAGAGAAGTCGGCGACTTTGTACTTAAACGTGCCGATGGTTTGTGGGCCTATCAACTCGCCGTGGTGGTGGACGATGCAGATCAAGGCGTCACCCATGTAGTGCGTGGCGAGGATTTGCATGACAACACAGCGCGTCAAATCTTGCTACAAACAACTTTGGGCTTGCCCACGCCGATTTATATGCATACGCCGCTGGTGTTGGGTGAGGACGGTGAAAAACTGAGCAAGCAAAACGGGGCGCTGGCTTTGGATGTAAGCGATCCGCTTGCAGCATTGAATCGAGCAGCTGGGGGGTTGGGGCTCAAGCCTCACGAGACTTCTTTGAACGACGCTTTGCAAGATTGGACACAGGAATGGTTATCGAACCAAACATTGTTTTGAATGCGGTGCAAGTAGCCCACGATAATGTTCAGCGATTTCTCTAACTAGTTGTTATGTCTACCCCTAACGCTCCTGATGCCATGCAAAGCCAAGAAACTGCCGCCCCATTTATGCGCGTCATCAAAACCTACGTGCTGCGCGCAGGGCGCATGGGCCCAGGCCAAACGAGGGCGTTTGAGCAGTTTGGGGCGAAGTTTTTGTTGCCTTTCAAAAATGAAAAGCTTGACGTTGCAGCGTCCTTTGGCCGCCAAGCGCCTCTCATTTTGGAAATCGGTTTCGGAATGGGCGACGCGACGGCCAAGATTGCACACACGCGTTTAAGCGACAACTTTCTATGTTGCGAAGTGCACGCCCCTGGCGTTGGCGCCTTGCTCAAACGCTGTGGCGAAGAGGGAATTGGAAACATCCGCATCGTGCAACATGACGCCATCGAAGTGATGGACCACATGTTGGGTGAAAACAGTTTGGACGGGGTCCATATCTTCTTCCCAGACCCCTGGCACAAAAGCCGTCACCATAAACGGCGTTTGATCCAAAGCCCTTTTGTGAACCGTTTGGCGCTTCATATCAAGCAAGGTGGTTATTTGCATCTTGCAACCGACTGGCAGCCCTACGCCGAGCAAATGCTGCAAGTGCTGTCCGCTGAGCCCCTCATCAAAAACACCGCCACTGACCCTAGCGGCTTCGCTGAAAAACCCAGCTACCGCCCTTTAACGAAATTCGAAAACCGTGGCTTGAAACTCGGCCACGGTGTGTGGGACTTGGTGTTTGAAAAGCTCTAAGCTTCCAACACGCCATGGTGTGAGCGCCAGCACAGTGGCGTTGCCTTCGCACAAACCAGCTAGCGATACAGGCAAAAGCACTTGCGGGAGAGGCGAAGGCACTGATGCTCTTTACAAATGGTCAACCGTTTTTGACTTCCTGTGTGAGCGCTTTCCAGCAGTAACGCATCAAGAATGGTTAGCGAGATTTTCGGAGGGCTTGGTGCTTAACTGGCATGGCGAAGCAATTACTGAAGAAACACCCTACGCCCCCAGCACACTGATTCACTATTACCGTCGCGTTCCGGACGAACCCGAACTCCCCTTCAAAGCGCAAGTGTTGTTTCAAGACGCGCATTTGGTGGTGGCTGATAAACCCCATTTCATGCCTGTCACGCCCGCAGGCAGATATGTACGCAGTAGTTTGTTGGTGCAATTGAAAGAAGCGCTCGGCATCGACACCTTAAGCCCTCTTCACCGCATTGACCGTGAAACTTCTGGTTTGGTTTTGTTTTCTGTGAACCCGCAGGAACGCGACGCCTACCAATCCTTGTTTCGCGAACGTAAGGTGCAAAAAACTTACCAAGCGATTGCGCCATATAGGGATGACTTGGTTTTTCC